>NZ_MDDT01000062.1:0-42845 GCF_001854815.1 Mesorhizobium sp. LCM 4576 | reverse complement strand
ACCGACGGCCATTTCCTCGATCATGAACTGGAAGTCGTAGTCGCCGGAGAGCGCGACGATATCCCGGTCCGGATCGGCGGCGCGCACGCCGAGCGCTGCCGGCAGCGTCCAGCCGAGCGGGCCGGCCTGACCGCAATTGATCCAGTTACGCGGCTTGTAGACATGCAGGAACTGCGCGCCGGCGATCTGCGACAGGCCGATCGTGGTGACATAGGTGGTGTCGCGGGCAAAGGCCTTGTTCATCTCCTCGTATACGCGCTGCGGCTTCAGCGGCACCTGCTCGAAATGCGTCTTGCGCTTCATGGTCTTCTTGCGCTGCTGGCATTCCTTGGCCCAGCCCGACCAGTCACGCAGCTTGCCGGCCGTGCGCCATTCGGTGGCGACATCGAGCAGGATCTTCAGAGCGGCGCCCGCATCCGAGACCACGCCGAGATCCGGCGCGAAGACGCGGCCTATCTGAGTGGGCTCGATGTCGACATGGATGAATTTTTTCCCCTTCGTGTACACATCGACCGAGCCGGTGTGGCGGTTGGCCCAGCGGTTGCCGATGCCGAAGACGAAGTCGGCGGCAAGCATCGTCGCATTGCCATAGCGGTGCGAGGTCTGCAGGCCGCACATGCCCGCCATCAGCCGGTGGTCGTCGGGGATCGAACCCCAGCCCATCAGCGTCGGGATGACCGGCACACCGGTGACTTCGGCGAACTCGATCAGCAAATCGGAAGCGTCTGCATTGATAATGCCCCCGCCGGCGACGATCAGCGGCCTTTCCGCCTCGTTGAGCATCGCCAGCGCCTTCTCGGCCTGGGCGCGCGTCATTGCCGGTTTGAACGGAGCCAACGGTTCATAGGCGTCGATGTCGAACTCGATCTCCGCAAGCTGGACGTCGATGGGCAGGTCGACGAGCACCGGACCCGGGCGCGAGGAGCGCATCAGGTGGAACGCCTTCTGTAGCGCCATCGGAACCAGATAGGGCTCCATGACGGTGACCGCCCATTTGGCGACGGGCGAGGCGATCGAAGCGATGTCGACGGCCTGGAAATCCTCCTTGTTGAGGCGCGCGCGCGGCGCTTGTCCGGTGATGCAGAGGATCGGGATCGAATCCGCCGAGGCCGAATAAAGGCCGGTGATCATATCGGTGCCGGCCGGGCCGGACGTGCCGATGCAGAGCCCGATATTGCCGGCCTTGGCCCGCGTGTAGCCTTCGGCCATATGCGAGGCCCCCTCGACATGGCGGGCGAGCACATGGCGGATGGTGCCGCGCGCCTTCAGCGCCGAATAGAGCGGGTTAATTGCCGCGCCCGGCACGCCGAAGGCATTGGTGATGCCTTCCTTTTCGAGAACGAGAACCGCCGCGTCGACAGCGCGCATCCTGGCCATGACAAGCCTCCATTTCGTTGGTTGGCTTGATAGTGCCAGCGCGCCTTTGATTTTTCAATTTTTTCAGAATATTTTTTCATTTCTAGAAAATGGCTTTTATCCACTGATTTCACTTCACTTTTCGTTTTCCAGAAAAACTATCGCAGCAACGACTGAAAAAGTTTTTCATTGCATCCGGCATCAGATCGGCGAGAATGACGGGCATGGAAACGACGGAAAAACGCCAACGCGGCCGGCCGCGCGCCTTCAATGGTCCGTCCGAAGCGGCGTCGGTGTAGTCGCTCGACCGGGCGCTGCGGATCCTGGCCATCGTCGCCGAGGCCAGCGGCCTGTCGCTGAGTGAAATCGCGGCGCAAAGCGGCATTGCCGCGTCCACCGCCTATCGCATGCTGACGACGCTGGAGAACCACGGCATGGTCGAGTTCGATACGACCGACCAGCTCTGGTCCGTCGGCGTCGAGACCTACCGCATGGGTGCGGCCTTCCTGCGCCGGCGCAAGCTGGTCGACCGCGCGCGCATCGTCATGCAGGAACTGATGGAGAAGACCGGCGAGACGGCCAATCTCGGCTTCGCCGAGGACGATTGCGTCGTCTTTGTCAGCCAGGTCGAGACGCACCAGGCGATCCGCGCCTTCTTCCGGCCGGGTACGCGCAGCCCCTTCCATGCATCCGGTATCGGCAAGGCCGTCCTGGCGCATCTCGAGCCGGAACGGGTCGCCGCCATCCTGCGCAAGGCGGGCCTGCAGCGCTACACCGACAAGACGCTCTCAGATATCTCTGCGCTCGCCCACGATCTGGCGACCATCAAGCATCGCGGCTGGTCGGTGGACGACGAGGAACGCCATCCCGGCATGCGCTGCGTGGCCGCCGCCATCTTCAACGAATATGGCGAGCCGATCGGCGGCGTTTCGGTGTCCGGCCCGACGGTTCGGGTCACGCCCGAGCGACTGGCCGAGATCGGTCCGCTGGTGCGCGAGGCCGCGGTCGAGGTGACGAAGATGATCGGCGGCGTGAAAGCTTATTAGGACGCGCCCGGCAACGCGCTCTTGGCCGATATGTCGAAGAAATCGAGCAGGATGGCCAGTCCGACGCCACAGGCCGCCAAGATGAGGCCGGCGATGAATATCCGACTGGCGCGGTCATGAATGCTCCGCTGCAGGGATTTGATGTCGAGCAGAATGGCAAGCGCCCGGATCTGCAGTGCAATGCCGACCAGGATCGGYAGCACGGCAATCAGATGGTAGGTCTGCCATGGGATCGGGTTGRYCGCCCAATGGGTGATGAAGCCTAGCGAAAACGCAAGCAGGATGCCGACGATGGTGATGGTGCCGTTGCGGAAAACCGGTTCGACCCGTTCTTCCCTGGGATCCTGCTCGTTCATGCCACCCTCCCCTCGTTTGGCGCGGAAGCCAGCCTAAACGCTTGCAAAATCGCTGTACATCGCTGGTTGCCTGGCGAAGGCCGACCGGGGCATAGGCAGGCCGAACGCCGGACTTGACCGTCTTGCCGGGGCGTTGGCATGCGTGCGAAAGGGCACGGGATGCGGAAAACAGTTTTCCTCCTATCCGTCGCTTCCCTTTGCGGCTGCGTGGCGGCGGCACCGGCGCCGGTCGAGYCGATCGCTGCACCCAGCGGCAACCCGCGCGTCGATCCCATTCCGATTTCACTGGCCCTGGAGGAGATCATCACCGCCGGCGTCCGCCAGCATCTGAAGAACCCCATTGCCGCAAAGTTCGGATCGATGCTTGCCGGAGAGCGCACATTGGACAGTCGCCACGAGATCGTGGTGTGCGGCTATGTGGACGACAAGGGCTCTCCCGGCGGCACCGAGCCTTTCATCGGCAAGATCTATCCCGATGCCGGAAACAACTTCGAACTCGTCGCGATAAACGACGTTTCGGTCAGCGGCGCCTGTAAGGCGGCGGGATTGGCGATGCCGGAGGCGAAGTCCGCTTCCAATTAACCCATCTGGCGAATCCGCTAACGGTCAAACGCAAGAAAAGGGGCCGCGTGCAGCCCCTCTTTCCTGTCGTTGATCTTGCTCCCTCCTAGAGCCTGCAATAGCGCGGGCCGTCGTAGCTCATATAGGTGTCGGTGCGCTCGTCGTAGCTGGCATAGCGCGCATAGCAGCGGCGGACGTGGATCGAGTCGTAGCCATCGTCCTCGACATAGACGGTTCGGGGCTGCTGGGCGAGCAGGCTGCCGAGAACGAAGCCGCCGACGCCGGCTGCGATGCCGATGCCGAGTTCGCGGTGATGATGGCCGTGGGCGGCCGAAGGTTGGACGGTGCCGGCCAGCGTGGCGGCGGCGACGGTGGTGGCGATGAGGCCGGAAACGATGGTGCGCTTGAACATGACGATCTCCTGTTTCAATGGAGAGGCGAACCATCCGCCTCTTGATCATGGGTCGCCGCCAGTCGGAAAATGGTTCGAAGTTTTTTTTGAAATTTTTCGTCGACGATTCTTCGGGCTTTTCCCCCGCCTCCGGCTGCTGGTCGCCCGGAACGAAAAAAGGGCGGCCCGAGAGCCGCCCTTCGAAGGCAAATGGTCTTCTCGTCAGAGGAAGATGATCACCTTGCCGTGGTGGTGATGCTTGTGATGATGGTTGTGCCACCACCAGAAGTTCTTGTGATGCTTGTGGTGATGATGATGGTGGTGGTTGCCGTGAGCCGAGGACGTTTCGACCGTGGCGGCCAGCGCGCCGGTGGCGACGAAGACGGCGACGAGGCCTGAGGTAAGGGTACGCTTCAACATGATGATCTCCTGGATCCTTGATCGAGGCGACCATTCGCCTCTCGGGAGATCAGTCGTGGCGAAGCGGCAAAAGGTTCGAAGGTTTGAGGGATTAGGCAGTAGGGAATAGGCAGTAGGGAGATTGAAGTTTTACCACTGCCTACTGCCTAATCCCCACTCACTCTTTTCACCCCATCCCCGTGACATGCCTCAACCAGAAGGCCAGCACGATGAAGCCGACGAAAGTGGCGACGCCGGTCCAGTCGATATTGGCCTTCTTCAGATCGCTGACGACCTTCACCAGCAGAAGCCAGGTCACGACGATGAGTGGCAGGATGATGACGAATCTGATCATGCGGCACCCCGTTCGATGCGATTGCACCTGAACAGCATGTAGGAAGCGGCGCTCCGCTTTTCAGCATGCCGGCCAAGCCACGGCGTCCATTAGCGAACCGAAACGGAGTTTTGTCTTTACTGGCGCACGAAATATGCTACCGGAGCGCCGTGCCCTTGTAGCTCAGCTGGTAGAGCAGCGGTTTTGTAAACCGAAGGTCGCGGGTTCGATCCCTGCCGGGGGCACCATCCTTCTGAATGTAAGTCCCTGTTTTACAGTCATAATCTGACATGCTCTCAATCGTGATTATCAGCCAGCGGCACGTGTACCGGGCGATTGTGTAAGGATATGTGCAAGAGAAAGACGCTCTGTTGCGGTGTTTTCGCACGAATCCGACCGTTCTTTCAGGGCACGTGGCGCACCTCACAGCGTGCCACAAGGCCAGCCACGTCGATCAGATACGCGGAAAAGGACCCCCACTGTTAAGCAAGGTTGCCAGGGCTACGATGATCTGCTGCATCACACAGGGCTTGGCGATCATGATGCTGTTGGGGACCCCCATGGATGCCCAGTCGACCGCGCCGTCACCGCTCATATAAATCACGGGAAGGTCTGGACTGACTCTTCTACGTGGCGCGCGACATCCCATTCCGTGGGCCCGTTGCCCAGCCTGATATCCGACACCAGGGCCACGATGCCTTGGGTTGTCGTCGAAGCATGCCATGGCGTCCATCCCCGCGCATACTGGAAGCCGATAGATTAGCGCTTCGCTGCGTCGCTGTCAGCTTCGGCGCGAGTAAGAAACGTCGCCGCGACCTGAGCAAGATTGTTCTTCAGCCACTCCGCCATGGCTTCCTCCTCGCGCAGGTTCTGCTCGCACACGCGTGCGATCTCGGCTTCACCCAGTTCATTGGCCGCCGCTATCAGGATCGCATACGAAGCTATCTCCATATGCTCGAAGGTGTAGCTGGCAAGAGAGCCTTTCATCACTTCGTCGCCAGCGAAGACACCACTGATCGATTGCGCCATCGCCGCCAGCTTGCCGCCAGCATCCTTGAGGGTTGAGGAACCCTCGTCCAAACCATCGAGACAGACTTGCAAGCGCCGAGCCTGTTCCTTGGTTTCGTCGAGGTGGATTCGTATACGCTCGCTAAGATCCGGGTAACTGTCGAGCCGGCTCAGTTGCCCGGAGAGCATCGTCTCGGCTTGCTCTTCCATGGCGTGAGCGTCCCTCAGCCACTGGATAAGCCATTCGCGTGACTCAGGCATTGCAGTCTCTCCTTTTTCGTCGCCGGCCCCGAACAACAGAACCTGCTGTTTGTTCCCCAAGGCCGCCCAGAACGCCGGCGGGGCGAAGACCGGCGTTAGAGGCCGGACGCGCCTTGGCCCTAAAGCGGAACGGACGGCAAAGGATGCTGTTCGGGTTCCCTAAGCTTCCGTGCTTCAATGACGAGAACCACGACATCCTCGCCGTGCAATTTGATCAGCGCGCGTACCTGGTCTTCCGTGATGCCATTCACGCCTGCAAAGTAGCCGACTTCATAGGCTTCATCCGCCGAAACACGGTTCGGATTGCGAAAAACATGCTCGGCACTGTCGTCTGCCATTGAGCTTACCGGGACTTCGCCTTCGATGTTTTCTTCCTGGCAGCCGCTTCCGCCTGCGCCGGAGCCTCGTTGATGTTGGCGGCTCCGCCCATATCCCCATTCTTGGTCCGTCCGGCCCCAGGACCGGCGCCTATGTCCGCGCCTGTAGTCGGGTCGGAAGCGGGATCCGAAAGCGTCCGCTCGCCCATCTTGGCGACCACTTTCATGTCCTTGGCCGCCAGCTTGACCGTTGCCGTCCCGTCGCCGCCATCCGCCGGCATAACTTCCTCCAGATCGTCCACGCGATCCCATTCATCTCCCGAGTTCCACGGCCCGTTGGTATCCCCTTCGCCCTGGGAGGTGTTGACGTACATGCTCGCAAATTTCTCAACGCCGGGGAGCTTGCCGGTCGGGAAGTTGTGCTCGATGGCGTACAGCGCTTTCTCGAATGATTTTTGATGCGCGATCTCGCGCGTCATCAAAAAGCCGAGCGCGTCCTTAACGCCCGGATCGTCGGTGATGTTGATCAGCCGCTCGTAGACGATCTTGGCACGCGCCTCGGCCGCAATGTTCGAGCGCAGGTCGACGGTAGGCTCGCCGCGCGAATCGACATAGGCGGCAGTCCAGGGCACGCCGGCGGAATCGCACAATGCGGGCGCGCCGCCGAACAAGATCGATTCCTTGGCTGTCGTGCCGCTGGCACCGACCATCAGATAGAGCTCGGCTTCCTTCATCTGCCCCTCGGCCAGCTGTGCCTTAAGACCTTTGTTGAGCATTGTGACGATCGAACCGACCACTTCGAGGTGGCTGAGTTCTTCGGTGGCGATATCGAGCAACATGTCTTTGCGGCCCATATCGTCCTCGCCCAGGCCTTGCGTGAAATAGCGCATCGCGGCGGCGAGCTCGCCATCGGCGCCGCCAAATTGCTCCATGATCATGCACGCTAAACGCGGGTTCGGCTCGGAAACGCGGACGGTGTACTGCAGTCGCTTGTTGTGCATGAACATTGCAAATTCTCCAGGGTTGGGGCGCCCCCCAAACACCTCCCTAGGAGGAATGTTCCATCACGGCACGTGACTGCTTCGGTGCCTCCCGCGCGGGGCTGCCAAGGAACATTGAAGAACCCGGCGATGTTTTTGTCAATGGCGCTCGCCGATGACATCAGGATGGCGGAACGGCACGTCCGCCATGGCGAGTTGCACATAGCCCGCCAGCATTCACTCATTGCCGGGTTAGAAGCCGCGGGCAAGCCTGCCGATGGAGCGAAGGCGTTCCTGGCATTGCTCGAAGATTTGCAGATGTTGCACCGGGCGCATCTCTCAAGGCTGCTGCGCAGGGCGTCCGGAGGGTGACCGGATTCGCCGCTTTCTAGGCGACGGCGGAAAGACGTGGCTCTTCCGACGCGAGCAGCGTAGGCAAATGCGCACTAGCGGCGAAAGCCGCTCTGGAGTCGAGGTGATGACGTGCTGAATGACCTGTTTGAGAAAAACCGGGCCTGGTCGGAGGAACGCCGCCGCGAAGACCCCCACTATTTCGAACGGCTCTCCAACCTTCAGCGACCGCAATACCTCTGGATCGGCTGTTCGGACAGCAGGGTGCCGGCCAACACGATCACGGGTCTGGAACCGGGAGAGGTCTTCGTCCACCGCAATGTGGCGAACCTTGTTCATCCAAGCGACCTGAACCTGCTGTCGGTGCTCGAGTACGCGATCGACGTGCTGGAGGTGTCACACGTCATCGTCTGCGGCCATTATGGTTGCGGCGGCATCCGGGCCGCGCTGGACGGAGAACGGCACGGCATCATCGACCATTGGCTGCAGCCCATTCGCGATGTTGCCGAGCAGAACAAGGACGAACTCGACCGCGTCCCCGACCTGACGTCACGCCTGAAGGTCGTTTGCGAGATGAGCACGCGCAACCAGGTTGCGCGGCTTGAGCGCACGCCCATCGTGCAGTGGGCTTGGAAGCGCGGCAAGCGCGTGCGGATTCACGGCTGGGTCTACGGATTGACCGATGGATTGATCTCGGACCTTAAATGCAGCGTGCCTCCGCTGAATCCTAAAGGCTGAACCGCAAGTTTCTTGGCCGATCCCGGCGCGATTGGCCTGCACGGATAGTCGTCGGGACGCTGCTAGCCATGCGCGACCTCGAGGTCTCGGTCGTGCATGGCGGCCACTTTCCAAGCTTCGGCGAGGTGCGCTACCGGCAACTCATCGACGAATATGTCGCGGGCAGGCACAAGCCGGGCTGTCACCTGCAAGGTGGTTGAGCGAGCGGAAAAGTTAGGCCTACAGCGCCCTTTGCGGGCAAGGTGTTCCCGTGGCGTCCCCGCAACGGGAAGCCGTCGGCTGCGGCCGCTGGCTCATCTCTTCCGAATGACGCACGAGTTCGGCGAACATCAGCGCGAAACTTCCCATCATCAGGAAGACTATGATCAGACGCGTTACCGGCAATAGACAGGTCTCTCGACTGGCCAGCCCCCGCTAACCCATCCACTGTCGGCTAACATGATCGATCCGGCTTTACGAGTGTTTAAGCCTCGTCTTAACCATTGCGGCCATCACATTCATGTCGCGCCTGTCACGAAGCGCGATTGTCGGGTGGACCGCCGGCCGCCCAGCACCCTTCACAGATACGGGCGGCGCATGCTACGCCGTCCCCGGCGCGGCCCTGCRGACGGTCGCCCTCCGGGAGCCATGAGCAAAGCCGCCAGTCGTTTCGCCTTCGTCTCTTCCGACACTGATGACGCCCGCGCCGCGCGGGAAAGCCTGTCGGCGCGCTATGGGCAGGTGCCCGTCGCGGAGGCCGAGATCATCATTGCGCTCGGCGGCGACGGTTTTCTTTTGCAGACGCTGCGCGAGACGATGAGCACGGGCAAGAAGGTCTACGGCATGAACCGTGGCACCATTGGCTTCCTGATGAACGAATATCGCGCCGGCGGGCTCGAGGAGYGCATCGCCAACGCGGCCTCCGAGACGATCAGGCCGCTGGAAATGGTCGCCGTGACGCATGACGGCGAATCCGTTTCGGCGCCGGCCATCAACGAGGTGGCGCTGTGGCGCCAGTCCTACCAGACCGCGAAGATCCGCATCACTGTCGACGGCCAGGTGCGGCTGGAGGAGCTGAACTGCGACGGCGTGATGATCGCGACGCCCGCCGGCTCAACCGCCTACAATCTGTCGGCGCACGGGCCGATCCTGCCGCTCGACGCGCCGCTGCTGGCGCTGACGCCGGTCAGCCCATTCCGGCCGCGCCGCTGGCGGGGCGCGCTGCTCTCCAACAAGGCGACGGTGCGCTTCGACATCCTGGAAGCCGAAAAGCGCCCGGTGAACGCCGCCGCCGACCATACCGAGGTCAAGGCGGTGGCCTCCGTCACCGTGCGGGAATCGCCGACAGCGACTGCAACTTTACTGTTCGATCCGAACCATTCCTGGAACGAACGTATCCTTGCAGAGCAGTTCCGCTACTGAGCCGGCGAAACGAGATTGTTTCGATTAAGCATCGCGATTAAGGTTACGTCTTCACAATCACCGCGATTCCCGGCTGTTTCTGTTGACAAATCGCGGACTTGCGCCTAACTGCAACCGCAATCTTGCAGGTGCGCGGCGCCTGCCGCAGCGCGCGTTGCGATTTCCCGAACCAGCCAAAGACATCAAACACTTGTCCTCAGACACCACGACCGCTCAAGAAGCGTTGACCTTTTCGGACCTCGGCCTGTCGCCGAAAGTCCTCTCCGCAGTCTCAGATGCCGGCTACACCAAGCCGACTCCGATCCAGGCCGGCGCCATCCCGCATGCGTTGCTCGGCAAGGACGTGCTGGGCATCGCCCAGACCGGAACCGGCAAGACCGCTTCCTTCGTGCTGCCGATGCTGACGCGGCTGGAAAAGGGCCGGGCGCGAGCCCGCATGCCCCGCACGCTGATCCTCGAGCCGACGCGCGAGCTGGCGGCTCAGGTTGAGGAAAACTTCATCAAATACGGCAAGAACCACAAGCTCAACATCGCGCTTCTGATCGGCGGCGTCTCGTTCGACGAACAGGACAAGAAGCTCGAGCGCGGCGCCGACGTGCTGATCGCGACGCCCGGCCGCCTGCTCGACCATCGCGAGCGCGGCAAGCTTCTGCTCAACGGCGTGGAGATCCTCGTCATCGACGAGGCCGACCGCATGCTCGACATGGGTTTCATTCCCGACATCGAGCGCATTTGCGAGATGATCCCGTTCACGCGCCAGACGCTGTTCTTCTCGGCGACGATGCCCCCGGAGATCACCAAGCTCACCGAGAAATTCCWGCATGCGCCGGTGCGCGTCGAGGTCTCGAAGGCTGCGTCCACCGCGACCAGCATCACGCAGCGCCTGGTGAAGTCCGGCACGAAGCCATGGGAAAAGCGCGAGACGCTGCGCAATCTGATCAAGGCCGAAGACGCCGACCTGAAGAACGCCATCATCTTCTGCAACCGCAAGGTCGAGGTGTCGGAACTGTTCCGCTCGCTGCTGAAGCATGATTTCGATGCCGGCGCCCTGCATGGCGACATGGACCAGCGCGCGCGCATGCAGATGCTCAACAATTTCCGCGACGGCAAGCTGCGCTATCTCGTCGCCTCCGACGTCGCCGCGCGTGGCCTCGACATCCCCGATGTCAGCCACGTCTTCAACTACGACGTGCCGATTCATGCCGAGGACTATGTCCACCGCATCGGCCGCACCGGCCGCGCCGGACGCGCGGGCAAGTCCTTCACCATCGCCACGCGCGCCGACACCAAATATGTCGACGCCATCGAGAGGCTGATCGGCACCAAGATCGAATGGCATGACGGCGACCTGTCGACCGTGACCGAAAGCGAGGGCGAGGATGCGCCGCGCCGTGGCCGCGGCGCGCCGCGCCGGGCCGGCCGCAAGGACGAGGACCGCAAGGACGATCGCAAAGAACGCGGCGAGCGCAAGAAGGACCGTCACGCCAAGCGCGACGAGACACCCGAGGCCGCGCGCGACGAGCAGCCTGTCGCCGAAGTGGCCGATATTGCCGAACGCCGCGCCCGCAAAGATGCGATCCGTTCCGAGAACGAGCGCAAGGGCTCCGGCAATCGTCACGAGCAGCGCGGCGATGCCCGGCCGCAGCGCGACCGCCCCGGCCGCCACCGTCAGGAGGAAGACGACGCGACCGTCGGCTTTGGCGACGACGTGCCGGCCTTCATGCGGATCGTCGCGAAGGTCTGAAGCTTCCGCCAGTCCAGGCAGAAATGAAAACGGCCCCGTCCGGGGCCGTTTCCTTTTAAGCTGTCTTGCCCGCCCTGCCCTACATCGGTCCCGGCATCATCTTGGTAGGCTTCTCCAGCATCGGGAAATCGGCCTTGTTGCACGTCACCTTCGGGTTGGTCGGGGTGAACATGCCGTTCGGATTGTCCMTGAACAGCCAGGCATGCAGGTCGTAGTGGACGAATTCCCTTGGAATGAGCGGATAATGCCCCTCCATCGGCCCCATGAATTTCTGGCCGAACAGCGTCGGAACCTCCTTCACGTCCGGGGTCAGCGGCACCAGCCATTCCACGCCGACCAGCTTCAAACCCTTCTTCGTCGGCTCGTAGATCAGGACGTTAGGCTTCATCGGGTCGAGCGGCTTGCCGATACTCGGCACGTTGACGAAATGGATGCCCATGGCACCCTTCGGATAGTACATCGCGCCGGCTATCTTCTCGCCAGCGTAGTGGACGCAGCCGACGGTCGACAAATAGAGATCGCGGACGGCGGCGGTGTAATCCTCATATTTGGCCAGGGATTTCTTCAGGGCTTCGATATCGGCCTTGTTGGCGTCCTCGGCCCGAGCCGTGGTGGCTCCGAGCCATGCGCCTAAAAGRCCAGTCAAAACGAGGACGCCGCAGCGCCCGAGGCGAGCTGTTCTTGTCATGCATTCCTCCCAGATTCCCTTGATCTGGCCGTGCAAGACCGGGGCGGCAGATGTTGATTGCGCGGCCGATTGACCACCCCATCCCCTCTGGAACAGTGGAATGGTAATCTTTTTCCAGGGTCTGGAAAAGTATCATTTAGCAGAAGCTAATGTCCTAAGCCCTTCGACCTATCTTCAGACCGCCCCAATAAAAAACGGCCCACGTGGGGCCGTTCTGGTTTGGTGGCGCTTCGCTGCTTTGCGCGGTGTGCTCAGGTGAGCGGCGACAGCTGGATCTCGACGCGCCGGTTCTGCTCGCGGCCCTKGGCCGTCGCGTTGGATGCGATCGGCCGCGTCTTGCCGAATCCGGTGACGGCGAAGCGGCGCTGATCGACACCCTGGCCGGCAAGATAATTGGCGACGGCAAGCGCGCGCCGCTGCGACAGATCGAAATTGTGCTGGTCGCCGCCGGTCGAATCGGTGTGGCCGAACACGTCCACCGTGGTCTGGCGGAACTTCTTGAGCACCAGCGCGACCGAATTCAGCACCGGATAGAAGCCCGGCTTCACCGCGTCCTGGTCGACATTGAAGGTGATATCGGACGGCATGTTGAGGATGATCTGGTCGCCGCTGCGGGTGACGCTGACGCCGGTGCCCTGCAGTTGGCGTCGAAGCTCGGCCTCGTTCTGGTCCATGGTCGCGCCGATCGCGCCGCCGGCGAGAGCGCCGATGCCGGCGCCGATCAAGGCGTTGCGGCGGTCATTGCCGCCGGCGAGCAGGCCAAGGCTGGCGCCTGCCAGCGCGCCAAGGCCGGCACCGGCCGCCGTGTTGGAAATCTTCTGGTCGCCGGTGTACGGATCGGTGGTGGTGCAGGCACTCACCAGCACAGCCGTCGCCACGACGACGAGCACGGTCTTTTTCATAAGATTGGTCCCTCTCCAATTCGCGGCCCTTGCGGCCACGCCAAATCAGCCCTTCCGCAGCCTTGTAGCATGAAATGCGGCGAAAAACGGAACGGGAATGCGGCCGCAAAGCCCGGTGGCCGTTCCCATTTCGCCTCTACCACAAATTCTTGCCGTCGATCACCACCACCTCGACCTTGTCCAGGTCGAAATCGTCGAACAGGCGCGAATTGACGCTGATTTTCGGATTGTCGAAATCCGGCTTCCCGGTCGACCAGTCAGGCGTTTCGGTGAAGGTGCCGCAACCGCAAATGGCGCAGAAACCGTGCTTCACGGTCTTGGAGCCCCAGCGATAGAAGGAGACGTTCTCCGGCGGGCTTGTGAGCTTGAATTGCGACGGCACATAATAGGCCCATAGCGACCCGCGCTTCGAGCAGAACGAGCATGTGCATTGCGTCACCGTCTGCGGCGCCTCGGCGACCTCGAAGGTCGTCGCCTTGCAGTGGCAGCTTCCCTTGATCGTCATGAACTCACCTCTCCGTTGTCCACCGCCACGCCGGATTCCCCTGGCGGAAGGGCAACATAAAGAAGCGGTCCTGACAACTGCCTGTCAGCAGCTTCGGCAAATATGCCGGCGCGATCGAGACTCTCCTGCGCCTCGCGTTTGGCTCGCGAAGTTCAGTAGGAGGGCGGCGGCACGAACAGGCAGATGGTCTTGCCGGCGTCGAGCCCGGCCTGATGCGCGCACCAGTGGTATTCGCCGTCGGGCGAATTCTTGATCCGCTTGTCGCTATAGGCCACCACCTCACCCGTGCCCTTTATGACATAGCCTTCGGGCCGCTCGCTGATGGACGACTGCGGCACCTCCTTGCAATCGAAGTTGGCACAGCAGGCAAAGGGGTATTTCCAGCCTTGTGGCATGGCGGCCGTGGGTTGGGCGTCGTGCGCGATGGCCGGCGGCGCCAGCACTGCGATGGCTCCAACAGCGAACAGGGAGAACAAAAGTCGGCCGGCCGGTCGAACGGCTTGGGCCGATCTTGATATGGCAGCAGACATCGAAACGTTCCTTTCGAGCATCAAGCGTTTTCGCTTGCCCGTTCTTGGAACGTGTCTTCCCAGCGGCCGGATCGTCAGTCGCAGTTATGCCGCGCCCGGCCATAAATGCTTCTATCCCCCAGCCCGAATGCTGAGCTGATTCCATAGCCAGCGCAAGAAGTGGGGCGCGCCATCGCGGCGCGCTGGGCTTCAAGCCTCGGCGACGGAAAGATGCGCAGACTTGGCTGGCAGAACCAAACGACAGGCCTGCGCCCAGGGTGCCTAAGAACGAAGTTCGGCTGACGGAAGTTCCGGCGTTCAGCCGTCGACATGTTCACGATATTGCGGCAGATCGTCTGTAATCGTGAACCACGGCGCCTTTGAACCGACGAAGATATGTGCGCTCGGGCGAATGCCTGGATCGTCCGTCAATGTCCCCATGGCGACATGGACATAGGCGCCATCACGCACCAATGAATAGACGAGCGAGCCGCAGYGGCCGCAATGCGCGTCATGACCRCTCTCGTCGCCGAAGATCAGCAGCCTGTCGTCGCCGGCGGTGAGACGGAACTTGCCGCGCTCGATGCCGGCGAAGGGTTTGAACGCCGATCCGGTCGTGCGCCGGCAGTTGGAGCAGTGGCAGTTGGCGGCGTAAACGAATTCGTCCGCCACCTCGTAGTGGACGGCGCCRCAGAAGCACTTCCCGGCAAGTTTGCGCGTCACCGGCTCCTCCGTCATGCAGCGCTGGGGRATCCTAATCCAAGTCCGCCACCGCTTCGCCTGCGCCGCCCTCGATGCGATGCGAAAGCGAGGCTTCCATGAACTCGTCGAGGTCGCCATCGAGCACGCTCGACGGCGATGTGCTTTCGACGCCCGTGCGCAGATCCTTCACGAGCTGGTACGGCTGCAGCACGTAGGAGCGGATCTGGTGGCCCCAACCGATGTCGCTCTTCGACGCCTCCGTGGCATTGGCGACCGCCTCGCGCTTCTTCAGCTCTTCCTCGTAGAGGCGCGAGCGCAGCATTTCCCAGGCCTTGGCGCGGTTCTTGTGCTGCGAGCGCTCAGCCTGGCAGGCGACCGCGATGCCGGTCGCCAGATGGGTGATGCGCACCGCCGAGTCGGTGGTGTTGACGTGCTGGCCGCCCGAACCCGAGGAACGATAGGTGTCGATGCGCACGTCGGCTTCGGAAACATTGATCTCTATCGAGTCGTCGATGACCGGATAGACCCAGACGCTGGCGAAGGACGTGTGGCGCCGCGCGTTGCTGTCGTACGGCGAGATGCGCACCAGGCGGTGGACGCCGGACTCGGTCTTCAGCCAGCCATAGGCGTTGTGGCCCTTGATCAGCACGGTCGCGGACTTGATGCCCGCCTCTTCGCYATCGTGGACTTCGAGCACCTCGACCTTGAAGCGGCGGCGCTCGGCCCAGCGCGTGTACATGCGCAGAAGCATGGAGGCCCAGTCCTGGCTTTCGGTGCCGCCGGCRCCGGCATGGATTTCCAGATAGGTGTCGTTGGCGTCGGCTTCACCGGAGAGCAGCGTCTCGACCTGGCGGGCCTTCGCCTCGCCCTGCATCGAACGCAGCGCCGCCTCCGCTTCCRCGATAATGCCCTCGTCGCCCTCTTCCTCGCCGAGCTCGATCAGCCCGATATTGTCTTCCAGCGCCTGGGTCAGTCCCTTGACGGCGGCGATGCCGTCCTCGAGCTCCTGGCGCTCCCGCATCAGCTTCTGCGCTTCGATCGGATCATTCCAGAGGCTGGAATCCTCGGCGCGCGAATTCAGGTACTCAAGCCGCTTTACAGCCTGATCCCAGTCAAAGATGCCTCCTCAGCAGGGTTATCGCCTGCCTGATCTCGTCGACAATGTTGAGCGTTTCCGCGCGCATGGCTTTTCGTTCGGTCCTGTTCTTTTCGGTCTTTTCGGAATAGGCGCGATACATAGGCACGCCGTCGCGGCCTGTAAAGCGAAATGGGCCGGCGGTTTCTCGCCGGCCCGCTATAGAATGCAGGAGGTCAGTAGAGGCCGCCGCCGCCGTCCTGGATGGCCTGGTTGGCCTGGGGCGACAACGCCCCGCCCGAGCCGTTCGAGCCATCGGCGCCCATGCCGATCACCCAATAGCTGTCGGCGGGGCCGGTGCCGGGCTTGAACGCCTCGACGATGGTGTTGGGATCGCCTTCGGCGGCGCGCATGCCGGTCTTGCGGTTGATGGCGATCAGCTTCATGCCGTCGGGGACCTGGAAGTCGGTGTTCGGCTTGCCGTCGAGCGCCACGCGCATGAAGTCCTTGAAGATCGGCGCCGCGAGACCGCCGCCCGTGGCGCCATGGCCGAGGCCGCGCGGCGTGTCGTAGCCCATATAGAGGCCGACGACGAGGTTGGGCGTATAGCCGATGAACCAGGCGTCCTTCTCGTCATTGGTCGTGCCGGTCTTGCCGGCGATGTGCCGGCCGAGCTCGCCGATGGTGGCGCCAGTGCCGCGCTGCACCACGCCTTCCATCATCGAGGTGATCTGGTAGGCGGTCATCGGGTCGAGCACCTGCTCGGAATTGTCGACCAGTTCCGGCTCGGACTGGTTCTTCCATTCGGTGGCGTTGCAGCCTTCGCACCCGCGCTCATCCTGCTTGAACACCGTCTTGCCGTAGCGGTCCTGGATGCGGTCGATAAGCGAGGGCTTGATCGATTTGCCGCCGTTGGCCATGATCGAATAGGCCGAAACCATGCGCATGACGGTCGTCTCGCCAGAGCCCAGCGCCATCGGCAGGTAGGGCGCCAGATGATCGTAGACGCCAAAGCGCTCGGCATATTCCACGACCAGTTTCATGCCCATGTCGTTGGCAAGCCGCACCGTCATTAGGTTGCGCGACTTCTCGATGCCGGAGCGCAAGGTGGCCGGGCCAGCGACCGTGCCGTCATAGTTCTTCGGCGTCCAGGTGGTGTTGCCGCTCTGGATGGTGATCGGACCGTCCATGATGACGGATGCCGGCGTGTAGCCATTGTCGAGCGCCGCCGAATAGACGATCGGCTTGAACGAGGAGCCGGGCTGGCGCATCGCCTGGGTCGCGCGGTTGAACTCGGATTGCGCATAGGAGAAGCCGCCGACCATTGCGAGCACGCGGCCGGTATGCGGATCCATGGCGACGAGGCCGCCCTCGACCTCCGGCACCTGGCGCAGCATGTAGGTGTTGTCGGAGCCTTCGTTCTTCTGCACGAAGATCACGTCGCCGGGCTCCAGCACCTCCGCCGGGGACTTCGCCCTGACGGACTTGCCGTTGACGAAGTGGCGCATGGCGAAGCCCATGTCTTCCTTGCTGACGGTCCCCTGGACACGTTCCTTGACGAGGTCGCCGGAAACCTGTCGCGCCGGCTGAAGGCCGATGGTGAGACCACTCGCCGAACTGTCGAGCACCACGGCAAGCGTCCATTCCGGCACGTCTTCGAGGCCCTTGACATTGCCGAGCGGGACGCCCCAGTCGCCGGAGATATCGATGTGCTTCACCGGTCCGCGATAACCGCGCAGCATGTCGTATTTGAGCAGGCCGTTCTGCATCGCCTTGCGCGCAATGAGCTGGATCTTCGGGTCGAGCGTGGTGCGCACCGACAGGCCGCCCTCGTAAAGCGCGTTCTCGCCATAGCGCGCGATGATCTGGCGGCGGACTTCCTCGGTGAAGTACTCGCCGGCAAACAGATAGGAGCCGTTGCGGCGCGGCGTCACGCCGAGCGGTTCGGYCTTCGCCTTTTCGCCTTCGTCATGGGTGACGTAACCATTCGCGACCATCTGGTCGATGACCCAGTTGCGGCGCTCCAGCGCGCGGTCGRCATGCTTGAAGGGATGGTAGTTGTTCGGGCCTTTCGGCAGCGAGGCCAGATAGGCGGCCTCGGCAACGGTGAGCTCGTTGACCGACTTGTCGAAATAGGTCAGCGCGGCGCCTGCAACGCCGTAGGCGCCAAAGCCGAAAAAGATTTCATTCAGATAGAGCTCGAGGATGCGGTCCTTCGAATAAGCCTGCTCGATGCGGAAGGCCAGGATCATTTCCTTGATCTTGCGCTCATAGGTCTGGTCGGAGGTCAGCAGGAAGTTCTTCGCCACCTGCTGGGTGATCGTCGAGGCGCCGACCTGGCGCCGGCCCGAGCCGAAGTTCTGCAAGTTGACGACAATCGCGCGGCCGAGGCCGGTGATGTCGATGCCGGGATGGTTGTAGAAATTCTTGTCCTCGGCCGACATGAAGGCGGCCTTGACGCGGTCCGGGATGGCCTGGATCGGCAGATAGAGACGTCGTTCGCGCGCATACTCGGCCATCAGCGAACCGTCGGAGGCGTGAATGCGCGTCGTCACTGGCGGTTCGTATTTGGCCAAAACCTCGTAGTCGGGCAGGTCCTTCGTCAGATGGCTGATATAGATGGCAAGGCCGCCCGCCACCAGCAGCGCCAGCGTCGTGCCGATGCCAAAGAAATAGCCGATGAGACGAATCATGCCCGCTCCAGTCCGAGGTTCGGGAATTTCCTAAACGAAGCCGACAGTCGCGCAAGCTTCCCGGGGCGGTCCCAATCCGCAATCAAAAACCCATGTCGCGACCATGTGGACAAAATACGGCAGCGCGAAATTTGAGGACTCGGTTCCCGAATAATAACGCCGGGTGTTGTCCTCATGCAACGCTGCTTGTGGTTGTAGTCGTCCGGCGGTTGTGGGTGCGGCGGGTCAGCCGCCCGTCGCGGTCCCGGCCTTGGCCGCGGCAAACAAGGCGACCGCGTTGGTTATGCTTTGYGCCGCCTTGCCGCGCCAATCGGCATTAAGCAGTTGCGCCTCGTCCTTGACGTTGGAAAGATAACCGAGCTCGACCAGGACCGACGGCACGTCGGGAGCCTTGAGCACCCTGAAGCCAGCCGAACGCTGCGGATTGTTGATGAGGCCGACGTTGGTCGACAGTTGACCGACGRGCGTGTGGGCGAAGCTCATCGAGAAACTGTGGGTCTCGCGGCGGATCAGGTCGATCAGGATGTCGGTGACTTCCTTGTTGTCGTCCTCGATCTTCATCCCGGCGAACTGGTCGGAGAGGTTCTCGCGATCGGCAAGCGCCTGGGCCTCCGGATCGGAGGCCTTGTCCGAGAGCGTGTAGACCGTGGCGCCGCGAAGCCCTTTGACGGCGATCGTGTCGGCGTGGATGGAGATCAAGAGATCGGCCTCGTGCTGGCGCGCGATGCGCACGCGTTCGTCCAGCGCCAGGTACACGTCGTTGTCGCGCGTCATGTAGACATCGTATTTGCCGGCCGCGGCCAGCTTGTCGCGCAGTTCCTTGGCGAAGGCGAGCGTGACGTCCTTCTCGACCGTGCCGGCGGAGCTTTCGGCGCCGCCGTCGACGCCRCCATGGCCCGGATCGATGACCACCGTGAAGCGATGGCCGGGCGCCGAAACCGGTCCGGTGCCGACCCGCTCGCCCTTTTCGGTCGAAACGGTCGAACCCGTCGTCAGCGACTGGTTGGCCAGCGCCTCGTCGAATTCCCGCTCGGAAGCGGCCGACATGTCGATGGCGACGCGGTAGCCGCCGCCATCGTCATTTTTGAGCACGTCGAGCTTGTCGACGGCGAAAGGTCCCTTGCCGGTGAGGATCAGGCGCGAACCATGCCCCTGATCGCCGTAGCGGACAGCGCGCACAAGGCCGCGCGGCTTAACATCCTTGGCGTCAAGGGCGAATCGCGTGCGCGGCAGGTCGATGACCAGACGATTGGGGCCGCGCAGCAGGAACCATTTGACGTCCGGCTCGCGGTCGAAATTCACGACGATGCGCATCTTTGTGGCGTCGCCGGCCATCTTGTAGCCGGTCGCGCCAAGCAGGGTATCCGCGTACGCGGAGGCGAAACAGGACAGGATGGTCAACAGCAAGGCGCTCGAGGCCAGGCGCAGGAAACGCCCGGCGGCCCTACCCCTCTTGTCCGCGGTGCCCGCCGATCCCATCTCTTATTCGTCGCTCCAGGTTTGACGCATCGCGCCCAGCCTTCCGGCAGTGCCTGTCAGGACACCAACTCGATTAACGATTGGTATTCAGAGAAGGTTAACCAAGCCTTTCATGGGGCGCGACGAAAGGCACCTTCCCCAGCGGAAGCGCTTTTTGCCGGCATCCGAAATCGGGGTTGCCTTCCATCCCGCCAAATCATAAAAGCGACGTTGGATCACTGCAATCCTGGAACCGCTCGCCTCAGCAGTTTCCTGCCAAAGGTCGGATGCAAAGGCGGCTCCGTTATCCTTCCAGGCTCAGGTGGTCGCGACGATTTTCGCAGGCGTGCCCTCGTGGCGGGGGAATCGCTTGCGTGAGGAAAACGGCCGGGTTTGCCCYGCGCCGGCTCTTCGTGAGCAAACAAGCTGGTCCGGCACAGCCCGGGCTTTGGTTCAAAAGGTTCTGCTGGGTGCCGATGGCTTCAAGCGCAATCATGGAAAGGTCCGCATCGAACCGCGCCATAATGGCTGCGGGCGGCACCGCCATCGCGCTGAAGCGGCGGCTAGCGGACATTCAATTATCCGGCATGCATGGAAATACAGATGCGCAGCGGCGGGCATTGCCACGCCAGCTGCGGCTGTCGGCTGCCGGCAGGAAACAAAATAATGCCCAACAAGATGCTGATAGACGCCTCCCACCCGGAGGAAACACGCGTTGTCGTCGTTCGCGGTAACCRCATCGAAGAATTCGACTTTGAATCCCAGGACAAGAAGCAGCTCAAAGGAAACATCTACCTCGCCCGCGTAACCCGCGTCGAACCTTCCCTCCAGGCAGCCTTTGTCGAGTATGGCGGCAACCGTCACGGTTTTCTCGCCTTCAGTGAAATTCACCCCGACTACTATCAGATCCCGGTCGCCGACCGTCAGGCCCTGCTGCGCGCCGAAGCGCAGGAAGCCGAGGACGAAGACGACGACGAGGCCGAGGCCGGCGAAGAACAGCAGGCGCGCGATCGCGGCGGCCGGCGCAACCGGCGTCGCGGCGGCAACAATCGCGACCGCGGCGAGCACAAGCACGATGCTGAAATCGCGGCTTCCCCGGAAAGCGGCGAAAGCCAGGCTGAAACCGCAGAGGCCCACGACACCGCTGCCGAGGTTACCGGAAGCGAGGATACCGGCGCCGAAACCGCCGATGCCCGGGCTGAAAATTCCGAAACAGTCTCCGAGGCCGAACCGGAAACGTCTGAAGAGCCCGCTGCCGAGACCGGCGGCGACGCCGCAGCGGCCGACCATGCCGCCGACGACGAGGACGCCAAACCGTCCGAAGGCGGCCCCACGTCGATCGCCGCGAGCGTCGACGCCGACGTGATCTCCGAAGCGGTTCCGCAGACAGATCAGCCCGAGCAGACGAGTTCCGAGCAGAGCGGCGAAGCTGCCGCCAGCGACAATGATCGCGGCATGCTGGAGGATGTCTCGGCCGTGCATTCCGACGAGCACGAAGTCGAATCGGTCGGCGCCGAAGACGCGCTCGAGGAAATCCGCAACCGCCGCAAGCCGGTGCGCCGCCAGTACAAGATCCAGGAAGTCATCAAGCGCCGCCAGATCCTTCTGGTGCAGGTGGTCAAGGAAGAGCGCGGCAACAAGGGCGCGGCGCTCACCACCTACCTCTCGCTTGCCGGCCGCTATTCGGTGCTGATGCCGAACACGGCGCGAGGCGGCGGCATCTCGCGCAAGATCACCAACGCGCAGGACCGTAAGCGCTTGAAGGAGGTCGTGGYCGACCTCGAAGTGCCGCAGGGCATGGGCGTGATCCTGYGCACCGCCGGCGAAAGCCGCACCAAGGCCGAGATCAAGCGCGACTACGAATATCTGATGCGGCTTTGGGAAAACGTCCGCAACCTCACGCTGCAGTCGTCGGCTCCCGCCCTGGTCTATGAGGAAGGCAGCCTGATCAAGCGATCGGTGCGCGACCTCTACAACAAGGATATCGACGAAATCCTGGTCTCCGGCGAGGACGGCTATCGCGAGGCCAAGGACTTCATGCGCATGCTGATGCYGAGCCATGCCAAAGTGGTTCAGCCTTACCGCGACACCACGCCGATCTTCGTGCGCAACGGCATCGAGGCGCAACTCGACCGCATGCTGCAGCCGCAGGTGACGCTGAAGAGCGGCGGCTACATCATCATCAACCAGACCGAGGCACTGGTTTCGATCGACGTCAACTCCGGCCGCTCCACCAAGGAGCATTCGATCGAGGAGACCGCGCTCCACACCAATCTGGAAGCGGCCGAGGAGGTCGCGCGGCAGTTGAGGTTGCGCGACCTTGCCGGCCTCATCGTCATCGACTTCATCGACATGGAGGAGAACCGCAACAACCGCTCCGTCGAGAAGCGGCTGAAGGATCACCTCAAGAACGACCGCGCCCGCATCCAGGTCGGCCGCATCTCGCATTTCGGCCTGATGGAAATGTCGCGCCAGCGCATCCGCGCCAGCGTGCTGGAATCGACCATGAAGCCCTGCCCGCATTGCGGCGGCACCGGCCATGTTCGCTCCGATTCTTCCGTGGCGCTGATGGTGGTGCGGGCGATAGAGGAATTCCTGCTCAAGGATTCGCGCAGCCACATCATCGTGCGCACACCGTCGGCGACCGCGCTCTATGTGCTCAACCACAAGCGCGCCAACCTGGTCGAGCTCGAAGCCCGTTTCGGCCTGACCATCACGATCGAGGCAGACGAAACGCTCGGCACCCAGCATTACGCGATCTTCCGCGGCGCCGTTGCCGAGAAGCCGGAAGGCTTTGTCGAGGTGCGCAGCCTCCCAGCCTATGTCGAGCCGGAAGAGCCCGAGGACGAGATCGTCGTCGAGGAAGAGGAAGAAGAGGTTTCGGAGCAGGCCGAACAACCGCGCCACCCGCAGCAGCAGGGCCAGCATCAGCAGCGCTCCGAGGACGGCGAAGGCCGCAGGCGCCGCAAGCGCCGGCGGCGGCGCGGCGGCAGGGACCGCGACCGTGAGCACACCGGCGATGCCACGGCCGCGCCGGCGGAGGCTGACGAAGCTGACGCCAATGCGACCGGTGCAACGGAAGAAGCCGCTCAGGACGTGACCGCCGGCGGCGAAGCCGTGGCGGCAGTTGCCGAGGACAGCTCAGCCAAGAAGCGGCGGCGCGGCAAGCGCGGCGGCAAGCGCAACCGCCGCGAGGACGAGGCTTCGGAGGCGGTTGCCGGCGAGACCGTCGGCGACACCGAGGACGAAGTGGCGGAAAGCGAGGATGCTGCCGGCGAGCCGGTCGTGGCGGCCGCGCCCCAGCAGCCTGCCGCTCCCGCCGCCGCCAATGACGACGCCGAGGTCGCGGCGGCCGAGAAGCCGAAGAAGCCCCGCCGTTCGAGGGCCAAGAAGACAGCCGAGGAAACCGTGGCCGAGACGGTGCCGGAGCCTGTGGCGGAAGCCCAGGTCGCGCCCGTGGCTGTCGAGCCCGAGCCGGCGACTGCYGCTCCCGCGGCGGCAGAGGCCGAGCCTGCCGCCAACGCGCATCCGACGCGGCGCAAGCCACAGTCGATCGACGCACCGGTTGTACCCGTGGTGTCCTCTAACGTGTCTGACGAGGCCAAGGCCGAGGACAAGCCGAAGCGCGCCGGCTGGTGGCAGCGCAAGGGCTTTTTCTAAGCCTTCAGGCCGTTAGACTGATCTTCTAAAAGAATCCCGCGCCACATCGGCGCGGGATTTTTCATTTCGCGCCGGTCAGGCGCACTTTTCCTGGAACTGCTTTAAGGCGCAAAGATCGACCAATTCATCGTCCGGGCGAGCTTCTCTAAGGCGATGGAGCCGAGCTTGGAGTTGCCGTTCTCGTTAAGGCCGGGCGACCACACCGCGAGCGAAGCCACTCCGGGCACGATGCCGAGGATGCCGCCGCCGACGCCGCTTTTGCYGGGAATGCCGACGCGGAAGGCGAAATCGCCGGAGCCGTCATAGTGGCCGCAGGTCAGCATCAGCGCGCCGATGCGGCGGGCCCGCTCGGCCGACACGACGGAATGCCCGGTCGCCGGGTTCCTGCCGCCATCGGCCAGGAACCGGCCGGCCATGGCAAGCTGGCGGCAACTCATGGCGATCGCGCAATGGTGGAAGTAGACACCCAGCGCCAACTCCGGCTCGTGATGGAGATTGCCGAAGGATTTCATGTAATTGGCAAGAGCGAAGTTGCGATAGCCGGTGGCCCGTTCGGATGCCGCGACCTCGCGGTCGATGATGATCGTCTCGTCATCGGCGAGGAACTGGATGAAGCGCAGGATTTCGCCGATCGCCTCGCGCGGCTGATGGCCGGCGAGCAGGACGTCGGAAACGACGATGGCGCCGGCATTGATGAACGGATTGCGCGGGATGCCGTTCTCGTGCTCGAGTTGGACGATCGAGTTGAATGGATTGCCGGACGGCTCGCGGCCGACGCGATGCCAGAGCGCATCGCCGATCTTGCCCAGCGCCAGCGTGAGCGTGAAGACTTTCGAGACGCTCTGGATCGAAAAGGRCTGGTCGGCGTCGCCGGCAAGAATGACGCGGCCGTCATTGGTCACTGCGGCGATGCCGAATTTCTTCGGATCGACCTTGCCGAGCTGCGGGATGTAGGTCGCCACCTCGCCGCGATCGGTGCGCTCCGCCATTTCGGCGGCCACCTCCGCCAGTGCTTGCTCGAGTTCAGCCATGGCTTCTATTTCAGCCAGCGTTCGATGCGCGCCAGCGCCTCGACCATGTCGTCATGGCTGCCGGCATAGGAAAAGCGCATGGTTCGATGGCCCTGCAACGGGTCGAAATCGCGACCGGGCGTCGCCGCGACATGCGCCTCGGCCAACATCTTGCGGGCAAAGGCCATGCTGTCATTGGTGTGGCGGGTGACGTCGCAGAAAGCATAGAAGGCGCCGTCCATGGGTGCTGCGAGCGCAAAGCCGAGTTCCGGCAGACGCGTCATCAGAAGGTCGCGGTTCCAGGCATACCGCGCCTTCACCCTTTCCAGCTCCTCCGTCGCCTTGAAGGCTTCGATCGCCGCGATCTGCGACAGTTCCGGGGGCGAGATGTAGAGGCTCTGGGCGACGCGCTCGACCGGCCGCACCAGTTCTTCCGRCAACACCATCCAGCCGATGCGCCAGCCGGTCATGCAATAATATTTCGAGAAGGAGTTGATCACCGTGACGCCGGCGCCATGCGCCAGCGCGGTGACATCGGGAGCCGCATAGGCCAGACGGTGATAGATCTCGTCCGAGATCACGGCGATGCCGAGCACTTCGGCCGTCTTGRCCAGCGCGGCGAGCTCGTGCGCCGGTATGACCGCGCCGGTCGGATTGGCGGGGCTGGCKAACAACACGCCCTTCAGCGGCTTCTCGCGATGCGCGGCCTTCAGATGCGCAGCGTGCAGGTAGGCGTCCGTGCCGAGCTCGATCTCGGCGATCTCGATGCCGAGCGYGGCCATGATGTTGCGGTAGGCGGGATAGCCGGGCGCGGCGATGGCGACGCGGTCGCCCGGATCGAACATGGCCAGGAAGGCCAGGTTGAAGGCGGYCGACGAACCGGTCGTGACGGCAATGCGCGACGGCGCGACGTCGATCCCGTAATGCTCGCCATAATGCGCCGCGATCGCCTTGCGCAGATCAGCCAGCCCTAAGGCATCGGTGTAGCCGATGCGACCGTGCCTGAGCGCCGCGGCTGCCGCCTCGCGGACACCGACCGGCGCAGGGTCCGACGGCTGGCCGACCGCCATCGACACGACGGGCACGCCGGTGGCCTTCAGCCGGTTGGCTTCGGCCAGGATGTCCATGGCGTGGAACGGCTCGACTTCCCCCCGGCGCGAAAGCGAAACGACCATTTGACCTCTTCCAACTGCCTATTTTCGGTGAATTCCGGAGCAAGCAGCGCAGACTTGCCCTTGAGCTGCCCTAGTTAAAGGGACAGCGCCGCACAAATGCCCGATTGATGTGGGGATCACAAGCGCGCAGGAAGTTGCCGGCGCCGACTTTTCATCTTTCGCCCGCTCGTCTACCAGTGGACCTATGTTGAGCCGACCCCGACCATCGATTGGCAAATCGCCCCCCCTCAGCCGAGCCGCGCGCGGTTTCGCGACGCTTATGCTTGCCGCGGCCGTTGCCGTGTCGAGCTCGGTCARCGCCTTCGCGCAAGGCGTGCCGGTGGTGCGCGACGCCGAGATCGAGGCGCTGGTGCGCGACTATGCCCGGCCGATCTTCAAGGCGGCGGGGCTCGCCAATGACGGCATAGACATCGTGCTCGTCAACGACCAGAGCTTCAATGCCTTCGTCACCGGACGCCGCCTGTTCATCAACACCGGCGCGCTGGTGACCGCCGAGACCCCGAACGAGATCATCGGCGTCATCGCACACGAGGCCGGCCATATTGCCGGCGGCCACCAGCAGAAATTGCGCGACCAGCTCGACCGTGCCAAGACCATGGCCATCATCGCCACGCTGCTCGGCGCCGGCGCCATGGTGGCCGGCGCCACCACCAACAGCCGCGGCCTTGCCGGCGCCGGCGTGGGCGTCGCCGCCGGCGGCGGCGAGATGGCGCAGCGCTCGATCCTTGCCTATCAACGCACCGAAGAGATCACCGCCGATCGTTCGGCGATCGCCTATCTCAACGCCACCGGCCAGTCCGGCATGGGCATGCTGAAGACCTTCGGCCGCTTCCAGAGCGCGCTGTCGCTCGCCGRCACTCAGGTGGATCCCTACCGGATCAGCCACCCGATGCCGCAGGAGCGCATCGCCAACCTCGAGGTGCTCGTCAAGCAGAGCCCCTTCGTCAACACGATCGACCCGCCGGCGCTGCAGCAGCGGCACGACATGATGCGCATCAAGATCGCCGCCTACATGCAGGGTCAGGCGGCCGTTGCGCGGCTGATGCGAAAGAACCCGGCCAGCCTCGCCTCGCGCTATGGCGACGCGCAGCAGACCTATCTCTATGGCAATCCAGGCGCGGCGCTGACCAAGACGGCAGCGCTGATCAAGGAACAGCCGAAGAACCCCTATTTCCAGGAATTGCGCGGCGACATCCTGATGAAGATCAACAAGCCGAAGGACGCGGCGGACGCCTATGCCAAGGCGGTCAGCCTCGATCCCGCACGCTCCGGCCTGCTGCTGGTCTCCCTCGGCCAGGCGCTGATGGYGGTCGGTACACCAGATTCGCTCAGGAAAGCCGTCACCCAGCTCAACAACGGCGTCGGGCGGGACAAAGAGAATTCCGATGCTTATCGCTTTCTGGCGCAGGCCTATGGCGAACTCGGCGATGTTCCGGCCGCAGATCTCGCCACCGCCGAGGGCCATTACTATTCGGGCGACTACAAGAACGCCAAGATCTTCGCCATGCGCGCTCAACAGAAATTGAAGCGCGGCGAACCCCGCTGGGTCCGCGCTCAGGATATTATAAACTACACGCCATCGAACAAACTCAAATGAACCTCCCGGGCGTTGGCCGCGACCAAGGCGCACCAGGAAAGGCAAAAGGATCGACAATCATGAACAAGGCAATCCTGCTTRGCAGTGCTGGCGGTCTGGCGGTGGCGCTCGGCATGCTGGCCTTCGGCTTCGTGGCGGGAAACCCGCAGGCCGCTAAGGCCGACACCGTGCAAGTAGCGCAGGTCACGTCCTCCACCGATACCAAGGCTTCCGCCGACACCAAGATCGATCGCAAGGAGGTCGAGGGCATCATCCGCGATTACCTGTTGAAGAACCCGGAGGTTCTGCTCGAGGTGCAGGACGCGCTCGAGGCCAAGCAGAAGGAAGAGCAGCGGCTCGCCGCGCTCGGCGTCATCAAGGATTCCAAGGACGAGATCTTCAACTCCACCTTCGACGGCGTCGTCGGCAACCCGAAGGGCAAGGTCACGATCGTCGAGTTCTACGATTACAATTGCGGCTTCTGCAAACGCGCCATCGAGGACATGCAGGCGCTGACCAAGTCCGACCCGGACCTGCGCTTCGTGCTGAAGGAGTTCCCGATCCTCAGCCCGGATTCGCAGAAGGCCAGCGTCGTCTCCATGGCGTTCCACCTGATGCATCCGGAGAAATACGGCGAATTCCACACCGCGCTGCTCGGCGGCCAGGGCCGGGCCACGGAATCCACCGCCATCAAGGTGGCGCTTTCGCTCGGCGCCGACGAGGCGGCGTTGCGCGAGAAGATGAAGGATCCACGCATCGCCGAAACGCTGTCGCGCACCTATGACCTTGCGACGAAATTGTCGATCACCGGCACGCCGTCCTATGTGGTCGGCAACGAGGTGATCTTCGGAGCGCTCGGCCAGCAGGTTCTGGCGGAAAAGATCGAACAGGCCAAGAGCGCGCTGTAGGCGCTTGCGGATGCAGAAGCCGGCCGCTGTGGACAGCGCAAGAACGCACTTGCGCTCTTTTCGCGGGCGGCTATGCCCATTATAGAGGCCAGTGCGCCGGCTCGGGGCCGGCGTGGAACAAGGTCGCCATATTGAAAACGATTTTCGTCCTCAACGGTCCCAATCTCAACGCGCTCGGCAAACGCGAGCCCGGGATTTATGGCGGCAAGACGCTCGCGGCCATCGAGGAGGACTGCAAGGCGGCAGGCGCCGCGCTCGGACTCGAGATCGATTTTCGCCAGTCCAACCATGAGGGCGATCTGGTCGACTGGATCCAGGAAGCCGGCGACAAGGCTTCCGGAATCGTCATCAATCCCGGCGCCTACAGCCACACCTCGATCGCCATCCACGACGCCATCCGCTCCGTTGCGCCGCTGCCCGTCGCGGAAGTCCATCTTTCCAACATCCACGCGCGGGAGCCCTTCCGCCACGTCTCCATGGTCGCGCCGGTCGCTGTCGGCATGATCTGCGGGTTCGGGCCGCTCGGCTACACGCTCGCGCTGCAGGCACTGGCGGCACGCCTGTGACCGGCCCCCAAACAGAAGGCTCGAAAATGTCGATAAAAAAGAACGGTGTTGACCAGCAACTGATCCGCGACCTGGCGGGCATTCTGAACGACACCAATCTGACCGAGATCGAGGTGGAGCTCGGCGATCTCAAGGTGCGCGTGTCGCGCCAGTCGCAGGCCGTTCACGCGGTCGCGGCGCCGCTGCCGGCGATCGCCGCGGCTCCTGTAGCTGCGGCGGCTCAACCCGCCGCGGCCGCTGCGCCCTCCGATCCGTCGAAGAACGCCGTGCCCTCGCCGATGGTCGGCACGGCCTATCTGGCGCCCTCGCCCGACGCCAAGCCGTTCGTGGAGATCGGCCAGAAGGTGAAGGAAGGCCAGACGCTGCTCATCATCGAAGCGATGAAGACGATGAACCAGATCCCCTCGCCGCGCGCCGGCACGGTGACGGCGATCCTCATCGAGGACGCCCAGCCGGTCGAGTACGGCATGCCGCTGGTGGTCCTCGAGTAGAGCCGGGAACAGCCAAGAGATGTTCCAGAAGATCCTCATCGCCAATCGCGGCGAAATCGCTCTGAGGGTGCTGCGCGCCTGCAAGGAGCTCGGCATCCAGACGGTGGTCGTCCATTCCACCGCGGATTCCGACGCCATGCATGTGCGGCTTGCCGACGAGAGCGTGTGTATCGGCCCGCCGCCGTCGCGCGAAAGCTACCTCAACATCCACCAGATCGTCGCCGCCTGCGAGATCACCGGCGCCGACGCCGTGCATCCGGGCTACGGCTTCCTGTCGGAGAATGCCAAGTTCGCCGACATCCTGGCGGCCCACAACATCACCTTCATCGGCCCGTCGGGCGACCATATCCGCATCATGGGCGACAAGATCGAGGCCAAGCGCACGGCAAAGCGTCTCGGCATTCCCGTCGTGCCCGGATCGGACGGCGCGATCAGCGACGACAAGGAAGCCAAGCGCGTCGCCGCCGAGATCGGCTATCCGGTGATTATCAAGGCCTCCGCCGGCGGCGGCGGTCGCGGCATGAAGGTGGCGCACACCGAAGCGGACCTTGAAGTGGCGCTGCAGACGGCCAAGTCGGAAGCGGGCGCCGCCTTCGGCGACGACGCCGTCTATATCGAGAAATATCTGGAAAAGCCGCGCCATATCGAGGTGCAGGTGTTCGGCGACGGCGCCGGCCGCGGCGTGCATTTCGGCGAGYGCGACTGCTCCCTGCAGCGGCGCCACCAGAAGGTCTGGGAGGAAGCCAATTCGCCGGCGCTCAATGCTGAGGAACGTTCTCGCATCGGCGACATCTGCGCCAAGGCGATCGCCGATCTTGGTTATTCCGGCGCCGGCACGATCGAGTTCCTCTACGAGAATGGTGAGTTCTATTTCATCGAGATGAACACGCGCCTGCAGGTCGAGCACCCGGTGACCGAGGCGATCACCGGCATCGACCTTGTGCACGAGCAGATACGGGTTGCTTCCGGCGGCGGGCTGTCGGTCAGGCAGGAAGACATCAAGTTCAACGGCCACGCCATCGAGTGCCGCATCAACGCCGAGGACCCGCGCACCTTCGCGCCCTCGCCCGGCACGATCACGCATTTCCACACGCCMGGCGGCCTCGGCATCCGCGTCGATTCCGGCGTCTATTCCGGCTACAAGATCCCGCCCTATTACGACAGCCTGATCGGCAAGCTGATCGTGCATGGCCGCAACCGCGTCGAATGCATGATGCGGCTGCGCCGCGCGCTCGACGAATTCGTCGTCGACGGCATCAAGACGACGCTGCCGCTGTTCCGCGACCTTGTCGGCAACCCCGACATCGCCAATGGCGACTACGACATCCACTGGCTGGAAAAATACCTGGCCAAGGGTGAATAGCACGGGGATGCGATGACCCGCCCCTACGCGCCAGGCTATCGCATTCCCACCGACCTGCTGCTTCGGGCCTATGCCTCCGGCGTCTTCCCGATGGCCGAAAGCGCCAACGACCCGGAAGTGTTCTGGGTGCGGCCAGAAACGCGCGGCATCATTCCGCTGGACGGGTTCCATACGCCGCGCAGCCTCAAGAAGACGATCCGCAGGCATCCCTTCGAGATCCGCTACGATTTCGATTTCGAGGCGACGATCGACGGCTGCGCCGAAAAGCGCGAGGAGCGCCGCTCGACCTGGATCAACGCGCCGATCCGCGAAGCCTATGTCGAGCTCTATCGGCTTGGGCACTRCCATTCGGTCGAGGCGTGGCGCGAGGACCGACTGGTCGGCGGCCTCTACGGTGTGTCGCTCGGACGCGTGTTCTTCGGCGAAAGCATGTTCGCCAGGGAGACCGACGCGTCGAAGACCTGTCTTTACTATCTCGTGGAACGGTTGAAGGCGCGCGGCTTCGCGCTGCTCGACACGCAGTTCACGACAGAGCATCTGAAGCGCTTCGGCGCTGTCGACGTGCCGCGCGGCCAGTACGAGAAAATGCTCGCCGAGGCGCTTAAAGGCGAAGCTGTCTTCTATCCTTGAGGATCAGTCCCGTGCCGCGTCGATCGGCGTCTGCGCATGGAACATCATCTTCCAGCCGTCGGCGCGATGGACGTAGCCGGTGCTGACGAGCGCCGCATAAGGCTCGCCATTCTCGCGCGTCGCACGCGCTTCGTAGGTGAGCATGACGATGTCGCTACCCGGCTCGACCATTCCCTTCAGTTTAATGTCGAGGTCGCGCCAGCGGTTGGGCTTGCTGGCCGTCGCGGCCAGTTCCGCGTTGGTCATCGCCTGCGCCATCTGCGGGAACGCGACCAAGCACTCTACATCGACATTGGCTTGGTAGTAGGCGGAATCGCCGGTCCAGAAGCCTTTTTCAAGTTCGAGAAGCTCTTGCCTGTTGGCGGTGATCGGCTTCGTGGCGGTCATCGCGGAATCCTCCTCGCCTGCCGAATTTGAACGGACAAAGGGCGGGCAGGTTCCGAGATCAGTTGGTGGTGGTCGTGTCGTCCGGCTCCGGCGCCGCGTCAGCCGGCTCGGGCGCAGCGTCGGCCGGCTGCGCCGGAGCCTTGGGCTTGGTGGCCTGGGTCTTAGGCTTGCCCGTGTCGGCCTTGGCCGCGGTCGGCGGCGGCACGTCCGATTTCTGCTTGCAGCCCTTGAGCCAGACGTCATAGACGGCATGCTCGACGGCGTTGAGGCCGGGGCTTTCGGCAAACATCCAGCCGGTGAAGATGCGACGGATCTTGCGGTCGAGCGTGATCTCGTCGACCTCGACGAAGGAATCGGTCTTGGGCTGCTCCGTATCCGGCCGCGAATAGCAGACGCGCGGCGTCACCTGCAAAGCGCCGAACTGAACGGTCTCGTCGATATAGACGTCGAAGGTGATGATGCGGCCGGTGATCTTGTCGATGCCGGCGAACTCGGCCACTGGATTGGTGACGCGGTCGGAGGCCGCGGGTGCAGGGGCCGGTGCCTGCGCGGCGGCGAAGGCTGCCGTCGAGGCGAGCAGAAGGGACGCCCCCGCGATCAGCGCCTTTGAGGTTTGGCCTGGAATCCAAGAGCGCAATTCCGGACGGAAAACCGCTGCGCACTTTTCCTGGAATTGCCTCGAAGAGCTCATGCAAAATACCGGTGGTTGCGCCCGGGTGATTCTCTCAACGCCCAAGGCTAGTCATAGCTGCGCAGTCAGCAAGCAGCTAAATGCCAATTGTGGCGATAAAGGACCGAAGCGGCGTCGTGGACGCGGATTACGATCCGGGCGTCCAGGCGTCGTAGTCGCCGGTCACCTGCGGACGATGCTGGTTGGTCAGGATCGAACCCTTCGGCCGATAGGCCGACGGCGTTCCGGTCGGATTCGCCTGATGCGGCTTTTGCCATTCGCGCGGCTTGTAGCTTTCGCTGGCCGGAGCGGTGTCGACGCGATGATGAATCCAGCCATGCCAGCCCGGCGGGATCTTCGAGGCTTCCGAATAGTCGCGATAGATCACCCAACGGCGCGTGCGGCCTTCCGAATCGACCCCGCCCTCGTAATAGACGTTGCCTGCTTCGTCCTCGCCGACCCTCTTGCCGAAGCGCCAGGTGTGGAAGCGGGTGCCGAGCGTCTGGCTGTTCCACCAGGTGAAAAACTGCAGCAGGAAAGTTTTCATCCAAATCCTCGCGGCGGCAGCGGCTCCTGCCTTTCCCCTGCTTATGGYGTCACGCCGCCGCGATGGCAAGGGTTTTGCCGCGCCCGGAATGTAAATGCTTCGTGCGCTAAATCGATGCACCGCTGCTACCGGYGGCAGCGCCGCTTGCCAAGCGCGGCCCGTCTTTCTAAAGCTCGGCCCGCCCCGTTTTGGGCGCTCTAAATCAAAGAGATAGGGCATGATGTCGTCCGAAAACCGCTTCACGCTTTTCGGCATCATGCTCTGGGGAGGTGACGATTGACCCGGGATCCGTCCGCCGACAGCCGGATCAGCGCCGAAGACATTCGCCGCCGCAAGGGCGGCGTGCCGATCGTCTGCCTCACCGCCTACACCTATCCGATCGCCCGTCTGCTCGATCCACATGTCGACCTGCTCCTGGTCGGCGACAGCGTCGCCATGGTCCTGCATGGCCATGCCACCACGCTCGGCGCCTCGCTGGAGATGATGATTGCTCACGGCCAGGCTGTGATGCGCGGCTCGGCCAGGGCCTGCGTCGTGGTCGACATGCCGGCCGGCAGCTATGAGGTCTCGCCGGCGCAGGCCGTGGCGGCGGCGAGGCGGATCGTGAAGGAAACGGGCTGCCAGGCCGTGAAGCTCGAGGGCGGCGTCGACATGGCCTCCCGGATCGCGGCGATCGTCACCGAAGGGATACCGGTCATGGGCCATATCGGCCTGCAGCCGCAGTCGGTGGAGAAGGACGGCGGCTACAGGATCAAGGGCCGAACGCAGGACAACATCGCTGCCCTGCTCAGCGATGCCGAGGCGGTGGAAGAAGCCGGCGCCTTCTCGGTCGTCATCGAGGGCACGATGGAGGCCGTGGCCGCGAAGCTTACCCGTCACATCTCCATACCGACGATCGGTATCGGCGCCAGCGCCGACTGTGACGGCCAGATCCTGGTGATCGACGACATGGTCGGCATGACCGTCGACCGTGTACCGAAATTCGTCAAGGAATACGCCGCCTTGCGCGGCGTGATAGCGGATGCGGCAGCGCGCTACGCCGCCGAGGTGCGCAACCGCGCCTTCCCCGGTCCCGACCACGTCTTCACGACGGCCTCCGCCAAGGACAAGACATGAACGCGCCAATCGTCGTCGATAGCGTCGCAGCCCTTCGGGCGCAGGTCCGGGACTGGCGGCAAGCCGGCCTGAAGGTCGCCATGGTGCCGACGATGGGGGCGCTGCATGACGGCCATATCTCGCTGGTCAGGATCGCGCTCGAACGGGCCGAGCGCTGTCTCGTCTCGATCTTCGTCAATCCGACGCAGTTCGCGCCGACGGAAGATCTCGACAAATATCCGCGCCAGTTGGCGCGCGATCTCGACCGGTTGCGGGACGCCGGCGCGCATCTCGCCTTCACGCCGGGCGTGAGCGAAATGCATCCCTCCGGCTTCGCCAGCAAGATCTCGGTCGGCGGCCCCTCCCGCGGGCTGGAAACCGACTTCAGGCCGAGTTTCTTCGACGGCGTCGCCACCGTGGTGGCCAAGCTCTTCCTGCAGGCGGCGCCCGATTGCGCCGTGTTCGGCGAGAAGGACTACCAGCAGCTTTGCGTCGTCCGGCAGCTCTGCCGCGATCTCGACCTGCCCGTCGAGATCGTCGGCGCGCCGACAGTGCGCGACGCCCACGGCCTCGCCATGTCGTCGCGCAATGCCTATCTCGGCGAAGCCGAACTCGACATTGCGCGCAAGCTCAATTTGGTCCTGCGCCGCACCGCAGCGGCGCTTTCAGCCGGCGCGGATGAGGCCGGCGCTACCGAAGATGCCGCGAAGGCGCTTGTCTCAGCCGGCTTCCAAAAGGTCGACTATGTCGCCGCCCGCGCGAGCGTCACGCTCGGCCCCTGGCAGCGCGGGCACGACGGCCGCTTGCTCGCTGCGACATGGCTCGGTACGACGCGGCTGATCGACAATGTGGAGATTCCCTCCGCCTGAGCGCCCACGATCCGCGAGCTGTCGCCGCGGCGCTCTATGACGCTACTCTTCCGACGGCATATGCAGGTACATCGACTGGATGCCGACGCGGCCTGGCCCGGTGAAGCGGTTGACGACGAAGTTCATGGCGGCGCCGAAGAAGCCGCTGGAAAGTTTGTCGATCCTCGTATCCATCCTGACCGACGCGTCCTTGAACAGCCAGCCRCCCGGCTCGATATCGATGGTCTCGCCGGGCGCCAGCACCTTCTCGAAGACGTTGCCGTAGCCATGCAGCCAGACGATGCCGTCGCCTGTCTCGCCCCGGAAACGGTCGATGAAGAAGCCGCTCTGGCCGAACAGCATCGTTCCCAGCCCGCGTACGCGTTCGAAAGAGTAGTCGACACTGGCAGTGGCGGCGAGGAACTGGTGTTCGCGCACCTGGATCTCCTCGCCGCGCCGGAGATGGATCGGCACGATATGACCGGGCCCGTCGCGGCTGAAGGCGATGACGCCCGGCCCGGACGCCTCGGTGACGAAGATCTGCATGCCGGCGATCATGCGCTTCAGCGCGCCCTTCAGCGATTTCAGGCCGATGGTGATCGTGGTGTTCTTCCAGAGCAGGATGTGGTGCTCGAAATAGACCGGCATGTTGGTCACATCGACCGACAGCACCGGCACCAGTTCGCCGGCGACGTGATAGGTCACGCCGCCAAAAGTCTCCTCCGACACCTCGGTCGGCATCAGTTCCGGCAAGCTCGGCATGRCAATCCCCCGATTGCGGACGACGCCCCTGCCTTATGGAGGGCGCGACGCCGGCGACGAGCAGCCTTGATCGCGCGTAACGGCGCGATCAAATCAAAACCTTGCGATGAGATGGAATGCCCGCCTGCGACATAGAGCATTTCACCGTTTCACAGAAACGGCGAACCGCTCTATTTCTTTGTTTTTACGCAATTCCGAACGGAAAACCGCCCACACTTTTCCTGGAATTGCTTTAGCCGAGCCGCTTTTCCAGGATGAGCGCAGGCCATCCCGAACTGCCGCCGCAATCCGCGGTCCTGCCCGCGCGCCTGAACCCGTTCGCCTCGTAGAAGGCGATCGCCACGGCGTTCGCCTCCTCGACCTCAAGGCGCAGCTTACGCATCTCCGGGAAGCTTGCCTCCACCTCATCGAGCAGCAACCGGCCAATCCCCTGCCGCTGGCAGGCCGGATGCAGGTAGAGCTGGTGCAGAAGCACGATCTTCGGGTCCGTGGTGGCGGCGGCGAAGGCCATGCCGCCGAGCCTCTTGCCATCGTCGGCGACCAGGAATTCGGAATTCGGCCGCGTCAGCCGCGCCTTGAGCGAGGCGATCGAATGCCAGTCGTCGGTGATCGCCGCAACCTGTTCGGCACCGTGGACGGCGTCATAGGTTGCGCGCCACGTTTCGACCAGCAACGCACGCACCGCAACAAGATCGCGCTCGCTGGCGGTGCGGACGAACATCGGCCTATTCGATGCCGAGCTTGGCCTTGACGAGGTCGTTAACCGTCTGCGGGTTGGCCTTGCCGCCGGTCGCCTTCATCACCTGGCCGACGAACCAGCCGGCCATGGTCGGCTTGGCGCGCGCCTGCTCGGCCTTGTCCGGGTTGGCGGCGATCACCTCGTCGACCGCCTTCTCGATGGCGCCGGTGTCGGTGACCTGCTTCATGCCGCGACTCTCGACGATCTGGCGCGGATCGCCRCCCTCGTTCCAGACGATCTCGAACAGGTCCTTGGCGATCTTGCCGGAAATGGTGCCTTCCTTGATCAGGTCGAGGACGGCGCCGAGCTGCTCGGGCGAAACCGGAGCATTTTCAATATCCTTGCCGGCTTTGTTCAGCTGGCCCAAGAGATCGTTGATGACCCAGTTGGCGGCGAGCTTGCCGTCGCGCCCTGCCGCCACCTTCTCGAAATAGTCGGCGATCGGCTTTTCCGAAACCAGCACCGAGGCGTCATAGGCCGAAAGGCCGAGCACATCGACCAGCCGCGTCTTCTTGTCGTCGGGCAACTCCGGCAGGTCCTTGGCGAGCGCGTCGACATAGGCCTGGTCGAACTCCAGCGGCAACAGGTCGGGATCCGGGAAATAGCGATAGTCATGCGCTTCTTCCTTGGAGCGCATCGAACGCGTCTCGCCCTTGGCCGGATCGAACAGGCGCGTCTCCTGGTCGATCTTGCCGCCGTCTTCCAGGATGGCGATCTGYCGGCGCGCCTCGTATTCGATGGCCTGGCCRATGAAGCGGATCGAGTTCATGTTCTTGATCTCGCAGCGCGTGCCGAACGCGCCGCCCGGTCGGCGCACCGAGACGTTGACGTCGGCGCGCAGCGAGCCTTCGTCCATGTTGCCGTCGCAGGTGCCGAGATAGCGCATGATCGAGCGCAGCTTGGTGACATAGGCCTTGGCCTCGTCGGCCGAGCGGATATCGGGCTTGGAGACGATCTCCATAAGCGCCACGCCGGAACGGTTGAGATCGACATAGGACATGGTCGGGTGCTGGTCGTGCATCGACTTGCCGGCATCCTGTTCCAGATGCAGGCGCTCGATGCCGACCTCGATATCCTCGAACTCGCCCTGACGGTCGGGCCCGACGGAGACGATCACCTTGCCCTCGCCGACGATCGGCTGCTTGAACTGCGAGATCTGGTAGCCCTGCGGCAGGTCCGGATAGAAATAGTTCTTCCGGTCGAAGACCGACTTGTGGTTGATCGCCGCCTTCAGGCCGAGCCCGGTGCGGATCGCCTGTTTGACGCATTCCTCGTTGATGACCGGCAGCATGCCCGGCATCGCCGCGTCGACCAGGCTGACATTGGCGTTGGGCGCGGCGCCGAACGAGGTCGAGGCGCCAGAGAAAAGCTTGGCTTCCGAGATCACTTGCGCATGCACTTCGAGCCCGATGATGATCTCCCAGTCGCCGGTGGCGCCGGGGATCAGACGTTTCGCGTCGGGGGTGCGGGTGTCGATGATGCTCATGGAGGCCTACGTACTGTGAATTCGCGAATATGCGCGAACGGATAATTGACGAGCAACTTCGCTAGTGCAAACCGCCCTGCGAGACAAGCGCAAAGCCGCCTACTGGCCTTTTCTGCGGCTCTCGCCTAAGAAGCGTCCATTCCAATGGAGAGTGGATGTCCACTTACGCTCAGTCCCGGTGAAGCCCTGACCTCCTACGAGGCAGGGCAGAAAAACCTGAAACCCCGTGCCGCGATGTCTCGCGGCGGCGGCTTTTGTTGTTTTTCCCAGGACTTTCTCCAATGGACATATCGCGCAACGAACAGCGCATACTGCATCTGCTCGCGCAGGGCGGGCGTATCGAAATCGAAAAGAACGAGAGCAAGAAGATCGCCTCGGTCCAGTGCCTGACCCGCGACGGCTGGCGCTATCCGGGCTTCGACCTGGAGCTCTTTCGAAAACTGAGGCGGAAGAAGGCCGTATCCTCTTCGGGCGGCGGCCCCTACCGTATCACCCGGCGCGGATTGGAACTCGTCCGCGCCGAACTCGACAACAGATAGCGGCGTGCGAGCCGTGCTCCGCCGGCCGGAAAACGGCCGGCGGCTATCGCCGCTCAGGCAGTGGCGATATAGGCCCTGATCTCCTCGGCCTCGCGCTCGACATCCTCGATGCGGCGCTTGACCACGTCTCCGATGGAGACGATGCCGTCGAGCAGCCCGTTTTTCTCCACGGGGAGATGGCGGAAGCGGCCCCTCGTCATGATCTCCATGACTTCGTTGACCGTGTGGTTTTCGTTGCAGATCTTGACCTTCGGAGTCATCGCCGAGCGCACGGCGATGTCGAGCGCGGCGGCGCCCTCCTTGGCCACGACCCTGACGATGTCGCGTTCCGAGAGAATGCCGACGATCTTTCGGTCGCCATTGGTGATGACGAGCGCGCCGATCCTGTGCTCGGCCAGCATGCGAATGGCTTCGCTGAGTTTCTCATTGGGCCCGAGCGTGAACACGTCATGGCCCTTGCTTTCAAGAATTGCCTTAACCGTCATGGCGTCCTCCACAGCCTTTGACGCCGGCTCCCGCCCCGACCGGCTTTCAGCCCCAACATGGTGCGCCGTCATTGGTTGCATTTCAAGTGCGCCTAAGGACTAGAGCGTTTCACCGTTTCACGGAAAGGGCGAACCGCTCCATGCCTTTGTTTTCACGCAATTCCGGACGGAAGGTTACGGCGAAGACGCCGAACTTAACCGCTGCGCACTTTTCCTGGAATTGCTCTAAGAGGCAGCCGGCGGACGGTCGAAGAAGCGCAGCCCGAAAAAGCCGGCCACGAAGCCGCCGATATGCGCTTCCCAGGCGATCTGGCCGTCTATTCCCGGCGCGAAGCCGAGCAGGCCCGTGGCGAGATTTATGACCATCCAGACCCCCAGAAAGGTCATGACGCCGCGCGAGCGCAACACCGCGGCGATCGGCAGTGGCTCGCCGGCGAAAGCGGCCTTGCCGGACGAACGGTCGACGCGGAAGCCATAGCGAGCCGCCGCGCCCATCATGCCGGAGATCGCGCCCGACRCACCGACCAGCGGCATCTCGCCAAGCGGATGCAGCGCCCAGAAGAGTACTACCGAAGCAAGGCTCGTTGCCGCGAAGAACAAGGCGAAGCGCAGCGTGCCAAATCGATTGGCCAGTGGCGAACCAAAAGCGGCGAGCCAGATCATGTTGATCAACAGATGCGCCACGCCGCCATGCAGGAACGCATAGGTGAAGGGGCTCGAAAAAGCATAGAAATCAAGGTCGTACCGGCCGGAATAGCGAATGGGGACGAAGGCCGCCCGGACGAGCAGGGCAAAATCCTGGTCGTCGGTCAGCAGATAGACACGCACCAGATGGACAGCCACGCAGATGCCGATCACCGCCAGCACGGCGGGCGGCAGGTTGAACACGGGTTCGCGGCGCGGCGGCTCGGATGCCTCGTCCGGCAACGGTTCGTTTTCAGTGGGGCTTACGGGCTCGCTCATGCACCCTTACAGGTTCGGGACTCGGGCTTTCGACGAGCATGTAGATCACGCCCTTTCGAATCACAAACGGCTATTCGCCACAGCGGGCGCGCGGAAAAAAGGGCGAATCAGAACAGCGACGAATCAAAAAGAAGGCCGTCCAGGATTCCCCTGGACGGCCGGTCGAGTCCCCTCTCCCCATAAACTCGTGACTGAAGTGCTGCCGATCGCTGCGAGAACGACCGTTTTGGAGTGGTTTTGGTGTGCCACAGGCCTCAGCGGCGCGCAACGTAAACCACTTGTTAACCTTAACGACTCCGAGGCGTGAACAAACGTTAACGATACTGGCACGCATCCTGCTCCGCACCGCATGAAGGTCATCGGAGGGCGCCCTGTCTGTTCGCCGATGGGACATCAAAAGACAGATTGTGCGGAGCGGAATGGAAATGAACGAAAAAGGATYGATCGCGCTGTTCCAATATTGGAACCAGTTGCGTGATGGTCGCCTCGCCCCGAAGCGATCGGAGGTGGAGCCGGCCGACATCAAGTCGCTCCTGGCCGACACCTTCATCCTCGAGCGCGACACGCGCGGCGAAGCGGTGTTCCGGCTGGCCGGCACAAGGCTCTGCGCCTATTACGGCCGGGAGCTCAAAGGCTTCTCCTTCCCGTCGCTCTGGCGCGAGAAGGACCAGCGGCTGATGTCGCGGCTGATGCAAGGCGTTTTCGATCAGAAGTCGGTCCTGCTCATGACCTATGAGGGCTTCAGCCGCAACGGCCGCTCCAACAAATTCGAGCTCCTGTCGCTGCCGCTGGATGGGGGGGCCGAGAACCAGCGCTGCCTCGGCATCATCAGCACCGCCGACAAGCCCTTCTGGCTCGGCGCCGATCCGATCGCCGACGCGCTCATCGATACGATCCGGGTGATAGACCCCGACAAGGAGCCGATGTTCCTGAAGAACCGTCCGGCGATCGACGTTCCCTCGCTCGTTCCGGCCGAATTCGATCCTCCGGAAACCATTTCGGCGCTCGGCCGCGTGCGCCGCATCCGCCATCTCGTCGTCCTCGACGGCGGGCGTCACGAGTGAGCCTGGCTCCGCGGGACTTGCGCTTTCCTCACGGTTAATTTTTCCGCGTCCCGCGAGCCCCCAAGCCCAGGCTTTTGCGGCCGATTTTTCCCRTTTGTTAACCTGCTTGGCTGTAGTTTTTCTGAGCGAAATTCCTCGCATCGTCGCGCGGAATGCCAACGGGGTGCAGGCAGTCATGAGGTCAGCGGCGGTAGAATATGCACCGTCACGAGCTGAGCGGCGCAATTTCCAGCGTGTCCGCGTCAAAATCTACGGACGCTTCATGCTGGAAGACCGCACCGAACATGCGTGCCAGGTGATCGATATGTCGCCGGGCAACGTCGCGTTGCGCACGGACCGCATCGGCAAGCCGGGCGAGAAGGTCATCGCCTATATCGACCATATCGGCCGGGTCGAAGGCATCGTGACGCGCACGTCGCAGGACGGCTTCGCCATGACCGTCATCGCCTCGGACCGCAAGAAGGACAAGCTTGCCGCGCAGCTCACCTGGCTTGCCAACAAGCATGAGCTCGACCTGCCCGAGGATCGCCGCCACGAACGCGTGGCGCCGCGCAATCCRATGAGCGTCCTGCAGCTCACCGATGGGCGCCAGTATCAGTGCCRCATCATCGACCTGTCGCTCTCGGGCGCCGCGGTTGAGATCGACGTCAAGCCGGCCATCGGTGTCCAGGTCATGCTGGRCACAATGCGCGGCCAGGTGGTGCGCCACTTCGAGGATGGCGTCGCCATCGAGTTCGCGGTCATCCAACGGCCGGAAACGCTCGACCAGGAATTCAACGCGCCGCGATCCTGACATAAGCTCTCCGCAGAAAAGCCAACCGGCCCTCGGCGGCCGGTTTTTTTGTCCGGTTTTCTCCTGACGCAGGCCGCCTCGGCACCTACCAGATCTTCATAAACCTGAACAATTCAAGATCGCGATAGTTCGAATTTTATGTTTATTCTACTGGCGTTTTACTCAATATCTACTTCGGGTTTTTGCGTCAAATAAATCCCAACGTGGCACAGTCTCCTCAAACGGGGAGACTACAACCAATGAAAATGACGAGGGGCAAGCTGTTGCTCTTGGCAATAGCGATGCAGCTTTCCGCGTGGGGCACGGCAAGCGCGGGACCTGCTTTCATGCATACGGGCGGACGCACCACCCAGCCGGTCGGTCACTATGACTTCTGCCAGCGCATTCCGGTCGAGTGCGCCCAACGGACGCCGAAGGGTTCGCCGGTCGAATTGACGCGCAAGCTRTGGGCGACGATCGTCAACGTCAACAATTCCGTCAACGTCCGCGTCAAGCCGCGCACCGATATGGAGATCTACGGCGTCGAGGAATACTGGGCCTATCCCGACAACGGCTATGGCGACTGCGAGGACTACGCGCTGGAGAAGCGCCGCGAACTAATGGCCATCGGCGTGCCGGCCGGCGATCTTTTGATGACGGTGGTGCGCCAGCCGAATGGCGATGGCCATGCGGTGCTGACTGTGCGCACCAGCCTCGGCGAATTCATCCTCGACAATCTCGAGCCGAAGGTGCTCGCCTGGAACGACACGGTCTACACCTATCTCAAGCGTCAATCGACCGAGAATTCGGGCGTTTGGGTGACGATCAACGACGGCCGCGAGGACGCGGTCGCCAGCGTCCGCTAAGGCGCCAAAGCGATCGGGCACGGCGCGGTTACGCGCGGCGGCGTGCCCAGGGAGAAAGCCCGGTCGAGTCCCCACCCTCCCCGTCCCCAACGACCGGGTTTTAGGAGCCGGCCCCTGTCCCCGGGRCCGGCTCCGCCATTTCGGGCGCCTGCCGAACGCCACTGGCCGGGGCGCCCTTCCCGAGCGTGGCAGGGCTGTCCGGGGAAGGTCGCAGGTGAATCGAAATGCCGCATGTGCATGCCCCGTAAGACGGGGATTTTCCGTCTACCTTCTGGTTGTCGAGACTCAGAAAGGGAACGGGGCATGCGCTATAGGCCTAGCATTCTTGGCAAGCTGGTTGAACCGATCAATCGTCGCCGCTTCCAGACGATTGTGGATAGCCATGACGGCGATGCCTATGACAAATCGTTCAAGAGCTGGGACCATCTGGTGGTGTTGATCTATGCTCAGCTCAGCGGCGCGACGAGC
>NZ_MDDT01000061.1:0-25064 GCF_001854815.1 Mesorhizobium sp. LCM 4576 | reverse complement strand
CAATTCGCCGAGCCGGCGCATGTTGCGCTTGCGCCTGGCGGTCACGCCGTAGCGCAGCCAGTGCTCCTCGCGCACGATCTGGCGGCCGAGCTTGTGCTGCTCGCGCTCCTCCTCCTCCAGCACCTGGTCGCGCCACTCCTCGAAATGCGCGAAGCCCTTGTCCAGGCGCCGCGTCTGGCCGCGGTCGAGCCAGACGGTGGCGCGCGAGACGCGCTCGAGAAAGCGGCGGTCGTGCGAGATCAGGATCACCGCGGAAGAGGTGCGGGCAAGCTCTTCTTCCAGCCACTCGATGACCGAGAGATCGAGATGGTTGGTCGGCTCGTCGAGCAAAAGGATGTCGGGCTCGGGCGCCATGACACGGGCTAGCGCAGCGCGGCGCGCCTCGCCGCCTGAAAGATCGTTCGGCCGCTCCTCGCCGGTGAGGCCGAGATGTTCCATCAGATAGGTGGCGCGATGCGGATCGTCGGCCGGGCCGAGGCCGGCTTCGACATAGGCGCGCACGCTGGCGAAACCGTCCATGTCGGGCATCTGCGGCAGATAGCGGACCGTGGCCGAGGGTTGGCGGAAGACCTCGCCGTCCTGCGGCTCGATCATGCCGGCGGCGATCTTGAGCAGCGTCGACTTGCCCGAGCCATTGYGGCCGACCAGCGCGATCTTCTCGCCGGCGGATGCGCTGAGCGCCGCGCCGTCGAGCAGCGGCGTGCCGCCGAAGGTCAGTTTAATGCCGTCGAGGTTGAGGAGTGGCGGCGCCATATCAGCTTTCTGGAAGAGGATAAGGGTGGRCCAGAAGCAGCGCCCGGCCGCGCTCCAGCGCGATGCCGAGCCGCCCTTTGACCTCGTTTGATATAGTGAGCGAGGAGCCGAACGCCACCTCGACGCGGTCGAGCGGCCATTTGGCGCCGGTCACAGTCAGGCCGCCAAGCTCGGAGAAGCCGAGCACCGAAAACAAGGTGCCCTCATCATAGTCGAAGCTCGATTTGCCGGGCAGGATCGGAACGCCTTCCTGCGCGCCGCTCGTCAGCAGCACCCGCGTGCCGGCGGCGGCCAGCCGCACGGCCAGCGCCAGATGCAGGACGGCATGGTCGGCGCGCTTGCCGCCAAAGGCTCCGGCCAGCACCAGGCTGGTGGCGCCGCGCTGAAGCGCTTCCGCTATGGCGAGCTCTCCGTCGGTCATGTCCTTCTCGGCCGGGAAGACTTTTCGCGGAACGGCGGCGAGATCATCCGGCAGGTTGGCCGGCACCGAATCGAAATCGCCAACCCAGAGTTCCGGGACGATATCCAGCAAGCGGGCATGGCCGATGCCGGCGTCGGCGGCGATGACGCGCGAGCCAGTGATCTGGCGTTCGAGCCGGGGCGTGCGGATGAGTTCGCCGCCAAGCAGGATGGTGAATGTGCCCATGGGCGTCGCCCTTACCAGCCCACCGGGCGAAACGGAAGCCGGATGCAGTGCGCTTCGGTTGCGAACCCTGCCGGCGAACATTAGCTGCCCGGCAAAACTTCCGCTTGCGCGCCGCTTCGGCCGGGCCTATCTGTCGAAACGCTCTAACGGGGTGCCGGACGTGATCCGGCTGAGAGGCGATCAAGCCAACCCGCTGAACCTGATCCGGTTTGTACCGGCGGAGGGATTAGACGTTTCGGACCATCCGGCGCCTCAATTCCTTGTCACTCGAACGAAGGAGGCGCCGATGCGCGCAATGCTGTCCAATCTCATTCTCGCAACCGGCCTTGTTGCGCTTCTGGCGGGCGTCGCGCCTGCCGAGGCCAAGGACAAGCTCACCGTCTATACTTATGAAAGCTTCACCGCCGATTGGGGACCCGGACCGGCCGTGAAGAAGGAATTCGAGGCCGAATGCGGCTGCGATCTCGAATTCGTCTCGGTGGCCGACGGTGTGGCGCTGCTCAACCGCGTCAAGCTCGAAGGCGCCGGCACCAAAGCCGATGTCGTGCTTGGCCTCGACACCAATCTGACGGCGGACGCGAAGGCGAGCGGCCTCTTCGCGCCGCATGGCGAAGTCTCCGGGATCAATGTGCCCGGAGGCTGGAGCGACGACACTTTCGTGCCCTTCGACTATGGCTATTTCGCCGTCGTCTACGACACGCAGAAGCTGAAAGTCCCGCCGAAGAGCCTGAAGGAGCTGGTGGAAGGCAGCGGCACCGACAAGATCGTCATCCAGGATCCGCGCACCTCGACGCCCGGCCTTGGCCTGCTTTTGTGGGTGAAGTCTGTCTATGGCGACAAGGCGCCGGAAGCCTGGGCCAAGCTCAAGACCAAGGTCCTGACGGTGACGCCGGGCTGGAGCGAGGCCTATGGCCTGTTCACCAAGGGCGAGGCTCCGATGGTGCTCTCCTACACCACCTCGCCGGCCTACCACATGGTGGCCGAGAACACCGAGCGCTACCAGGCGGCCTCCTTCGAGGAGGGCGAATACCTGCAGATCGAGGTTGCCGGCATCACCACGGCCGGCGCGAAGAACCCGCTGGCGCAGAAATTCATCGCCTTCATGACCGGACCGAAGTTCCAGGACGTCATTCCGGAGACCAACTGGATGTTCCCGGCCGGCAAGACCGACAAGCCGCTCAACCCGGCCTTCGACAAGCTGGTGAAGCCGACCAAGACCTTGCTGTTCAGTCCTGAGGAAGTGGCGGCCAACCGCAAGGCCTGGGTGGATGAGTGGCTGGCGGTGATGAGCAAGTAGGGCTGCGATGCTTGCGCCAAGGCCCCCCTCTCTGTCCTGCCGGACATCTCCCCCTCAAGGGGGGAGATTGGCTGTCACGCCGACTTTCGCCAATCTCCAATGCTGCAGGACTAAGCGGGGCGTCGAAGCTGCTAATCTCCCCCCTAGAGGGGGAGATGGCCGGCAGGCCAGAGGGGGGCGCGAAGGAACGCGGCGTTCGCTGAATCTCAACAAGGTGCAGCGTGCACGCCACGCGTGACTCCCGCATAACCGCTGGCGTCATCGCTCTTGCAGCAATCGCCATCCTCATCGGCGGCGCCTTCGCCGGCCTCGCCATCGAAGGCGCGCATGACCTCTCCGGCGCTGCCGCCGCCTTCGACAGCTATCTCTTTCGCGTCGCCCGCTTCACGCTTTGGCAGGCGGCTCTCTCGACGCTCCTGTCGGTCGCGCCGGCGCTGCTCGTGGCGCGCGCCTTGTCCCGGCATCCAGCCTTTCCCGGCCGCCGACTGATCCTGCAACTGTTCACCGTGCCGCTGGCATTGCCGGCAATCGTCGCCGCGCTCGGCATATTGGCGCTCTACGGTCGCGCCGGGTACTTTGCCGGCGTCTTCGCCGGGCTTGGCGGCGGAGAATGGCCCGGCATCTACGGCCTCTCCGGCATCCTGGTCGCGCATGTCTTCTTCAACCTGCCCTTGGCGACGCGCCTGTTCCTGGAGTCGCTGGGCACCATTCCCGCCGACCAGTGGCGACTGGCGAGCCAGCTTGGGATGAGCGCCCGCCCGGCCTTCCGGCTGATCGAATGGCCGGTGCTGCGCGCGGCCTTGCCGGGGATCGCCGGACTGGTCTTCATGCTCTGCATCACCTCCTTCACCATCGTGCTGACGCTGGGCGGCGGTCCGGCCGCGACGACGCTGGAGGTCGCCATCTACCAGGCGCTGCGCTTCGATTTCGATCCCGCGCGCGCCGTGGTGCTGACGCTGTTGCAGATCGCGCTGACCTTCATCGTGGTCGTCGCTCTCACGCGGCTCGGCGCCAACGCCGTCGGCGACGCCAATCTGCCGGTGGCGCCGCGCCGCTACCTTTCGGCGGGCCGCATGGAGAGCGTGCTGAATGGCGGCCTCATCGTGCTTGCCCTGCTGTTCGTCGCCGGACCGATGGCGGCGACGGTGGTTTCAGGTCTGGAGGCCGATCTCGGCCGATTGGCGGGCGAGGAGGCGGTGCGCCGCGCGACGCTCACCAGCGCGGGCCTTGCTTTGCTTGCGGCGCTGCTCAGCGTGACCTTGTCGCTGGCGCTGATCGCGGCGCGGCGCGCGCTGGCCCTGCGGCGCCGTGCCGGCAGCGCCATGTCGCTGCTCGAGCACGCCGCCGACACCGGAGCCGGCTTCGTGCTCGTCGTGCCGCCGATCGTGCTTGGCGCCGGCTGGTTCCTGGCGTTGCGCAGCATCACCGATGTCTTCGCCATCGCGCCGGTCATGGTCGTCGCCGTCAATGCGGTGATGGCCATGCCCTTCGCCATCCGCGCCATTCGCCCGGCCTATGATGCGGCGAGCGAACGCCATGAGCGGCTTTGCCTGGCGCTCGGCATATCCGGCTGGACCCGGCTCAGCCTGATCGACTGGCCGTCGCTGAGGCGGCCCTTGGCCACCGGATTCGCCTTCGCCATGGCGCTGTCGCTCGGCGATCTCGGGGTGATCGCGCTGTTCGGCAGCGATTCCGTACAGACCTTGCCCTATCTGCTTTTGGCGCGCATGGGCAGCTACCGGACCGCCGACGCCGCGGGACTCGCCTTGCTGCTCGGCCTCGTCTGCCTGATGCTGGTGGTCGTTGCTGACTGGCTGGGGCGGGAAGGAAAGTCATGACGACGACGATCGACGGCACCGCCGCGCATAAGGGCCTCACCGTCACGCTGGATGGTATCGCGTTCAGCTACGGCGAATCTTCCTTCCGCTTCGATGCCGAATTCGCGGCGGGCAGGATCACCGCCATCATGGGGCCGAGCGGTTCCGGCAAGTCGACGCTGCTCAATCTGATAGCCGGCTTCGAAACGCCCGATGCGGGCAGGGTGCTGATCGGCGGCATCGACATCGGCGACACGCCGCCTTCGGCGCGACCGGTGTCGATGGTGTTCCAGGAAAACAATTTGTTTGCCCACCTTTCGGTCGAAGCCAATGTCGGACTCGGCCGCTCGCCGTCGCTGAAACTCGGCGAGGCCGACCGCGTTGCCGTCGCCGAGGCACTGGCGCGTGTGGGCCTGGCGGGCAAGGAAAAGCGGCTGCCGCGCGAGCTTTCCGGCGGCGAGCGGCAGCGCGTGGCGCTGGCGCGGGTGYTGCTGCGCGACCGGCCGGTCTTGCTGCTCGACGAGCCTTTCGCATCGCTCGGCCCGGCGCTGCGCGAGGACATGCTCGATCTTGTCGCCGGCATCCATGCCGAACGCGAAATGACGGTGCTGTTCGTCACGCATCAGCCGGAGGATGCGYGCCGCATCGGCCAGGACGTGGCATTTCTCGATGAAGGCACGATCGCGGCGGCCGGGCCGGCCGACGATTTCTTCGACCGGTCTGGACCGGATGCGTTCAGGCGCTATATCGGCGATCAAGGCGGCACCGTTGCCGGATCACAACATATTGCCCGGAAGCGGACATAATTTACGGCCAAACCGGCAACGGGTGATCCGGCGTTTGCTTGCCTTGTCCGGGGGAGTATGGCTAGGTCCGGCCATGCTGGTCCGGCTGGGCCGTGATTTGCCGAAAGATGTCGAAAGGAAGCCGATCTGTCGACCGGCACTGAGAAAGTGTGGATGAGGCCACTGGCACGATTTTTCGCGCTGGCGAGCGTTGCCGTGGCGCTTGCCAGCTGCCAGATGTTCACGCCGCCGGACGTGCAGGAGAGCGGCTTCCAGCCTTCCGACAAGCCGATCACCGTCGACAACGTCGTCGCCAACGCCAAGCTCGCCGAAATGGCGAAAGCGCAGCATCCACGGATTCTCGCCACCTATGGCGGCGAATATTCCGATCCTAAGCTGGAACGYATGGTGGCCAAGGTCGTCGGCAATCTGACGGTGGTGTCGGCCAACCCGACCCAGACCTATCGCATCACCATCCTCAACTCACCCAATGTCAACGCCTTCGCGCTGYCGGGTGGCTATCTTTATGTGACGCGCGGGCTGCTGGCGCTGGCCAACGATTCCTCCGAGCTTGCCGCCGTCATCGCGCATGAGATGGGCCACGTCACCGCCAACCATGGCCTGCAGCGGCAGCAGCTCGAGGCCGAGGAAGGCCTGGCGACCAAGGTGGTTTCCGACGTGCTCGGTGACAGTCCGACGGCCAAGGCGGCGCTGATCCGCGGCAAGCTGAGGCTGGCGCAATTCTCGCGCAACCAGGAACTCCAGGCCGACGCCATCGGCATCAAGTCGATCGGCGAGGCGGGCTACGATCCTTACGCCGCCGGCCGTTTCCTGCAGTCGATGTCGGCTTACACGGATTTCCGCTCGGTCAGCGGCGCCACCGACGCCAGCCTCGACTTCCTGGCGACGCACCCCAACACGCCACAGCGCATCGAGCTGGCGCAGCGCCTTGCGCGTAATTTCGGCCCGCCCGGCGTCGGCACGCGCGACCGCGACGCATTTCTGGCCGGCATAGACGGCCTGCTCTACGGCGACACGCCGGAAGAAGGCTATGTGCGCGGCCAGACCTTCATGCACCCCAATCTCGGCGTCTCCTTCACGGTGCCGGACGGCTTCGTCATCGACAATTCGGCGGCCGCGGTGACCGCGACCGGGCCGGGCGACATCGCCATCCGTTTCGATGGCGTGGCGATCGACAAGTCGGTCTCGCTCACCGATTACATCCGCAGCGGCTGGGTGGCGGGGCTCGAAGACRCCAGCGTGCGCCAGGAGACGGTCAACGGCAACGAGGCGGCTATGGCGCATGCCAGCGCGCAAGGCTGGCAGTTCGATATCGCGGTGATCCGCGCCGGCGGGCAGGTCTACAGGTTGCTGACGGCCGCGCCTTCGGYCAGCACCGCGCTGGACCCGGTCGCGCGCTCGGTCAGCGGCTCCTTCCGCGTGCTGAGCCCGGCCGAGAAGGCGGCGCTGAAGCCGCTGCATATCCGGGTCGTCACCGTCCAGGCCGGCCAGACGATGGGTTCGCTCGCGGCCCAGATGGTCGGCGTCGACCGCAAGCTAGACCTCTTCCGCGTGCTCAACGCCATGTCGCCCGGCGCCAGCGTATCGGCCGGCGACAAGGTCAAGATCGTCACCGACAGGTAGCGTGTCGCGAGTTCAGCCCGACCGGGCTCCGTCGGCTGCTTGAACAATCGCCCGGTCGGGAGCCGTTGTCGTCACAAGCCGTCGCTGCCGGTTTCGCCACCCTCACTTTGGCCACCACCGGTACTGCCGCCGCCGGCGCGATTGGCGCCCTGGTTGCCGCCACTCCAGGGTGTCCTCCCGGTTTCCGGCGGCACCGGCTTGACCGTTGGCGTTACTGGAACTGTCGGTGCGATGGTCTTCGGTTTCGACACGGGCACGCGGACCACCTTTACCTTCGTGATGACCTTCGGGGGCTTGCAAGCCATGACCGCGGGACGCGCGAGATGCGCCGCAAGGCCCAGGATGCCCATCGAGTACACGTCCTGCCGCTCCATGCCGGCCTTGAGGAAAGCCAGCGCGCGGTCCGGGTCGGTGGGTACGCCATTGCGGCCTTCCTTGAAGATCATCGCAAGGTTCTTCATGGCATCGACATGTCCCATCGCCGCTGCCTGGAGCAGCAGGTCGAGCCCCTTGCCGGTATCACGCTGGACGCCGAGACCGTCGAACAAAGCGCGGCCCCAGACGGCCATGGCGTAGGGGTCTCCCTTGTCGGACGCTGTCGAATAGAGGTCGTTCGCCTTCGCCAAGTCGACGGAGCCGATAGAGCCGAGCGCGAACAGGGCGCGGATATGTCCCTTGTCCGCGGCCTCCTGGATCGCCTGTCTGGCTTCGTCGATCCTGCCGGACGCCAGAAGCGTCCGCCCCAACTCGTAACGGAAGCGCGCAATGTCGGGATAGGATTTCACCGCCGCCTCGCAGGCTTCGACAGCTCCGCCGCCGATCTCGTTCGGCAAGCGGCCTGGGACGACACCCTGCAGGTCGAGCGGCTCGCCGGCGGCCTGGTCGCAAGGATCGACGTTTGGCGACAGCTTCACCGTCGCCTGTTTCGCGGCGCTGCCCGCGCGGATCTGGAAGCCGATGTCGACGGGAGCGGCCGAGCCGATCTGCGGCTCGTAGCGCAGATTGCCGACCTCGGCGGCCTTCAGGCTCGATTGCGGCGACAGCACGCGATCCGGCAGGGACAGCGTTCCCGTCGCCGGGTAGCTCGCAAGTTTGAGGCTGACGCCGGCATCCTTGGTGGGGAAATCCAGCTTCAGCGGAACCGGGCCGACGCCGACCGGGACGCGGATGTCGCGATTTCCAATCGCTTCGGCAGCGGCGGCGGCTTCGATTCCGCGCTCCGCCGTCTGCTGATCCTGCTCAGTGTCGGGCGGCGGCGCAGGTTGCTCGGTCCCGCGCATCAGCACGACGTCGTCGATCAGCGATGAGTTCTCCCACGGCACCTGCTTGCCGTTGGTCGCCTTGACCACATCGCGGCGCACGGCCGCCATCACCGAGCGTATCTCCTGGTCCGGCGTCAGCGCACGGCGGGAGAAGGCCGATGAAAACGGGCTAAGGTCGCCGGAGCCGTCGTAGGCGACCGCGCCCGGTTCGGTGGCAAAGGCAATCAGCGTGTTCTGCGAACCGGTTACCTGTGCAAGTCCGCTGTCGCCGGCGACGATCAACTGGTCGCGCAGCCAATAGTCCTTGCGTGGGAAGGGATTGTTGCGGCAGGCGTCGAGGATGACCATCTGGATCTTCGATCTCGAGCGCAGCTGCCGCAGTATGTCATTGACCTTGATGGCCTGGACTTCCATGTCGGCCGCATCTTTCAGCGACGCATCGACCGGGATCAGGAAGTTCTCCCCGCCGATCTGAAAGCCGTGTCCTGAATAATAGACGACCGCCAGATCGGCGCCGTCGGCCGCAGCCAGATAGTTGCGGAACTTCTCTTCGAACTGAAGCCTGGTGAGGTCCTTGGCCGCGAAGACCTCGAAGCCGGCCAGCCGGAATGTCTTCGATACATCCTCGGCGTCCTTGTCCGGGTTCTTGAGCGCCGGGATCTCGCGGTATTGCGAATTGCCGATGACGAGGGCAACCCTTCGATCGGCATGCGCTTCGAGCGTCGTGAAACCCACGAGGATCAAAGCAGCAAGGAGTGCGAAGCATCGCAGCATGGCAAATCCCCCATGTGTGATCTGGAGGCTTCAAAGGGGCCAATTGCGACGCAATGATCTGTTAAAGACCTCACAATCCGGAAGTAGGATGGAGGAAAATTGCTCCGGTGGCGATATTTTCTTATTTACTAATATCTTATCATCGAATTCGAGGGCTGATCAGCCTTAGGCGGCCTCCGCCAGAAATTCCGGGTTCTGTTTCACCAGGGCCAGCTTCAGCTTTTCCATGGCGCGGGCCTCGATCTGGCGGACGCGCTCCTTGGAGATGCCGAGCTGTTCGCCAAGCGATTCCAGCGTGGCGCCGTCATCGCTCAGCCTGCGCTCCTCGATGATGCGAAGCTCGCGGGCGTTGAGCGCGCCGAGCGCGCTTTTCAGCCAGACGGCCCGGCGCTGGACATCGATCCTCTCCCCGACGATCTCGTCGGGAAGCGGGTCTTCGGAGACCAGGAAATCCATCCGCTCGGCGGCGCCGTTCTCGTCGGCCAGGGGCGCGTTGAGCGAGCTGTCGGGCGAAGACAGGCGCGAATCCATCATCGCCACGTCGGCCTCCGGAACGCCGAGCGCCGCCGAGACCTCGCGGTAGAGGGAGGCGTTGGAAATCGGCTCGGCCCCGTTGGCAAGGCGGGCGCGCAAGCGCCTGAGATTGAAGAAGAGCGCCTTCTGCGCCGAGCTGGTGCCGCCGCGCACGATCGACCAGTTGCGCAGGATATAATCCTGCATCGAGGCGCGGATCCACCAGGTGGCATAGGTCGAGAAGCGCACTTCCCGCGCGGGCTCGAAACGCGCCGCCGCCTCGAGCAAGCCGACATGACCCTCCTGGATGAGATCGCCGAGCGGCAGGCCGTAATGGCGGAATTTCGAGGCCATGGAGATGACCAGGCGCATATGGGCGACGGTGATCCTGTGCAGCGCATGCTGGTCGTTCTCTTCCTTCCAGCGGAGCGCAAGCACATGCTCCTCGTCGCGCTCGAGATAGGGAGCCCTCATTGCCGCCCGGACCAGTGTCCGCCCTGCCGCGTCCTCGATCATGTCGGCTCCTTTGCCACGATTGCGCGTATGACGGTTGAAAAGACGCCGCCGCGCCCTACAACAGCCATGCAACGTGTCAGGCGCATGGATGGTTCCGCCGCCCGAGGGGGCAGATGTTGCCGGCGGGAACATTTTGTTATCGGCCAGGAAAAGCTGCTTGGCGGATTTTCGGTCGATTTGAGAATCAGATTTCTGGTGGAGCCGATATTTGAAATCTGGTTCCTTATTTTGCAGCCTTCTATCTGTCAGTTTCYGGCTCTCACAATCGCGCCGGGCACCGGTCAAAACGGGATCACAGAAAAATGAARTGGCTCAAACCGCTCCTTCTCGCCGGAACGCTGCAGGTTCTGGCGATCACCGCCGGCCATGCCGGCGCCAATCTCGACCAGATCAAGCAGGCCGGGGTGTTCAAGGTCGGTACTGAAGGCACCTACGCGCCCTTCACCTATCACGACGAGTCCAACGCGCTGGTCGGCTTCGACGTCGAGATCGCCAAGGCCATCGGCGACAAGCTCGGCGTCAAGGTCGAGTTCCTCGAAGGCAAGTGGGACGGGCTGATCGCCGGCCTCGACRCCAACCGTTACGACGCCGTCATCAACGAAGTCGGCATCACCGATGCGCGCAAGGCCAAGTATGATTTCTCCGATCCCTACATCGCTTCGAAGGCGGTGCTGATCGTGCGCGGCGACAACACAGACATCAAGACCTTTGCCGATCTCAAGGGCAAGAAGTCGGCGCAGTCGCTGACCTCGAATTTCGGCAAGCTCGCTGAGAAGAACGGCGCCGAGCTCGTCGGCACCGACGGCTTCGACCAGTCGATCCAGCTTCTGCTCACCGGCCGCGCCGACGCCACCATCAACGACAGCCTGTCCTTCCTTGATTTCAAGAAGCACAAGCCGGACGCCAATGTGAAGATCGCCGCGCAGGAAGAGAATGCCGATTATTCCGGCGTCATCGTACGCAAGGGCGATCCGGAGCTGGTCGCGGCCATCAACAAGGCGCTGGCCGACATCAAGGCCGACGGCACCTACCAGAAGATCGCCGACAAGTATTTCGGTCAGGACGTTTCGAAGTAAGCCAATCGTTCCTTTGTTCGGAAAATGGCGGGCCGTCAAAAACGGCCCGCCATTTTTTACACGACATTCATCGGGGCCGTCTTTGACGGCCCGGCGGTTTTTGCGTGATAGTCAGCCCATACGGGGGAACGCGCCGCCGTATCTGGAAGGGAGAAGCGCCCCGTGCCGCACTGGCTGCAATTGATGCTGGAATCATTGCCGACGCTGCTATGGGCGGCGCTGATCTTCACCGTGCCGCTGACGCTTTTGTCCTTCGCGCTYGGGCTGATCRCCGGGCTGGTGACGGCGCTGATCCGGCTGTTYGGCCCGAAGCCGCTGGTCGCGCTGGTGCGATTCTATGTCTGGATCTTTCGCGGCACGCCGCTTCTGGTGCAGCTCTTCCTGATCTTCTACGGCCTGCCCTCGGTCGGCATCCTGCTCGATGCCTTTCCYGCCGCCCTGATCGGCTTCACGCTCAACATCGGCGCCTATACCTCCGAGATCATCCGCGCCGTCATCGGCTCGGTGCCGAAGGGCCAGTGGGAGGCCTCCTATTCGATCGRCATGACCTGGAACCAGGCGATGYGGCGCACCATCCTTCCGCAAGCTGGCCGCGTCGCGGTGCCGCCGCTTTCCAACACCTTCATCTCGCTGGTCAAGGACACCTCGCTCGCGGCGGCGATCACCGTGCCCGAGATGTTCCAGGCCGCGCAGCGCATCGTCGCCACCACCTATGAGCCGCTGATCCTCTATGTGGAGGCGGCGGCACTCTATCTTGCGTTGAGTTCGGTGCTGTCGGCGCTGCAGGCGCGGCTGGAGGTGCGGCTCAACCGCTATGGCGGGTTCCTGGAGGCCAACGCATGATCGGCCTCACCGACATCGAAAAGCGCTTCGGCGACAATCTGGTGCTGAAGGGCGTCACTGTCAGCCTCGACGAGGGCAGCGTGACCGCGCTGGTCGGCCCTTCGGGCGGCGGCAAAAGCACGCTCCTGCGTTGCATCAACCTGCTGGAGATTCCCACGTGCGGTTCCCTGCGCATCGGCGACGAGACGCTTGCGTTCCATCCCGGCGTCAAGGTGCCGGCCAAAGACGTTCAGCGCATCCGCCTGCAGACCGGCATGGTGTTCCAGAATTTCCAGCTCTTTCCGCATCGCACGGCGATCGAGAATGTCATGGAGGGGCTGGTGACGGTGCTGAAATGGCCGGAGGCGCGAGCGCGCGAGCGGGCGATGGCGCTGCTCGAAAAGGTCGGCATGGCGCACAAGGCCGATGCCTGGCCGGCGACGCTGTCCGGCGGCCAGCAGCAGCGCGTGGCGATCGCCCGGGCGCTGGCGCCGTCGCCGCGCGTGCTGCTTTGCGACGAGYCGACCTCGGCGCTCGATCCGGAACTGGCGCAGGAAGTGGTCGACGTGCTCGGGCAGCTGGCCCGCGAAGGCACGACGATGGTGATGGCCACGCATGATCTGAGGCTCGCCTCCAAGATCGCGCAGGAGGTCGTCTTCCTCGATGCCGGCTCGATCGTCGAGAAGGGACCGGCCTCGGTCGTCTTCGACAATCCTGAACGCGAGCGGACCAAGCGCTTTATTGCCTCGCTGCGGCAGGAGGAAGCACAGAAGGACGCTGGCGTTTGAACTCAGGAGAAGAAAGAAGGCTCCCGAAACAAAAAACCCGGCCTCGGCCGGGTTTTTCGTATTCGATTGAGCGGAAAGCTCAGGCAGCTTCTTCCTGCTCGGCTTCCTCGTTGTCGGCCTTGGCGCCGCGCTTCGGACCCTTGTTGAGGTTGACCTCGATGAGGCGCACCGCCTCGGTCTCCGACATGCGGTTCACCGCGGCGATCTCGCGAGCCATGCGGTCGAGCGCGGCTTCGTAGAGCTGACGCTCGGAATAGGACTGCTCCGGCTGGTTGTCCGCGCGGTAGAGGTCGCGCACCACTTCCGAGATCGAGATCAGGTCGCCGGAGTTGATCTTGGCGTCATATTCCTGGGCGCGGCGCGACCACATGGTGCGCTTGATACGGGCGCGGCCCTGCACGACCTTGAGCGCGCGGTCGACATAGTCCTCTTCCGACAGCTTGCRCATGCCGATCGAGGTCGCCTTGGCGACCGGAACCTTGAGCCGCATCTTGTCCTTCTGGAAGTCGATGACGAACAGCTCCAGCTTGTGACCCGCAACTTCCTGCTCTTCGATCGCCACGATCTGGCCGACGCCATGCGCGGGGTAGACGATGAACTCGCCGGTCTTGAACCCGTGGCGGGCCGCGTTGGACTTCTTCTGCGGGGTGATCGTTGCCATTACGCCCTGAACTCCTTAGTTGTGCAGCCGGCATCATGCCGGCGCGAACCCATAGGGTCGGCGATAGCCGACCGTCAGCCGCGCAACAGGATGAACCCACCGGAAAAGCAGGGACCGGCATATCGCACGAATGCAACCGCCTGCCCCAGATCGCTCTGGTCCGGATCTAAAAGCTCACCTTTCAGTGATTTGGGGCGTTAGCGCCATAAATCGACGTCGTGTCACCGGCATGTTTCGCTTATGTAACACAAAAAGTCGGAAGAATCAAGGTTTTGCTGCGTTCGCTAACGCCAAACGAGGTCGCTGCCTGTCAAGACAGTAATTGTATCGGTCCCGTTACGTCGCGTCAGGCCGGTGTTGCCGGCACCAGCATCAATCGCCTTCGCCGGGCTCCGCCGAGAAATATTTCTCGAACTTTCCGAGCTCGCCGTYAAAGGTCTTGGCGTCCGCYGGCGGCTCTTTMTTGGCGGTGATGTTCGGCCATTTCTCGGCATATTCCGAGTTGATCTGCAACCATTTGTCGAGACCGCCCTCGGTGTCCGGCTTGATCGCGTCGGCCGGGCATTCGGGCTCGCACACGCCGCAGTCGATGCACTCGTCGGGGTGAATGACGAGCATGTTCTCGCCTTCGTAGAAACAGTCGACCGGRCAGACCTCGATGCAGTCCATGTATTTGCATTTGATGCAATTGTCGGTCACGACATAGGTCATCGCAGGCTCCGGAACGTCCCGATTTGCTCGGCTTTTTCAAGTTGAGGTAACGCCTTTGCCGRCTGCTTGCAAGGGCAGGGCATTCGGGCGCTGTCGGCATCGGGAAAAGGAAATCCAACGGTGCCGCCGCCGGCGGTACGGTCGACCTTATTCAATCGTCGCCGAGCAGGCGGTCGGTCTGCCGCCGCTCGCGTTTGGTCGGGCGGCCGCTGCCGGCCTCACGCAGTGCCGGAATGGCGTCCGGAACCGCTCCGCCTTTGGGCGTCGGCGCCGGCRACATGTCCTCGTAGAGCAGCCGCGCCTCGTCGGCCGGGCCGCGCCGCGTGCCGCAATTGACCACCTTCCAGACCAGGATGCGGCCCTCGAGCGTGATGGTCAGCACGTCGCCGGGCTTGACCAGATCCGAGGCCTGCGCTGCTTTGTCGCGATTGATGCGCACGCGTCCGGCGACGACGATTTTCGCCGCCAGCGAGCGCGATTTCACCGCGCGCGAGAAGAACAGCCATTTGTCGATGCGCTGGCGGCCTTCTCCAACCATCGCGGCTAGCTTCGTTGGAGCATGATCTCGCCCGAAAACCGGTTCCCACTTTTCGCTGACGCGGTCCTTCGGTTCGGGATCATGCTGTCTCTTCGTTGGAGCATGATCTCGCCCGAAAACCGGTTCCCACTTTTCGGGATCATGCTCGCGCCTATTTCTTCAGCTGGTCGCGCAAGGCGGCGAGCTTGGCGAAAGGCGAATCCGGGTCGAAGCGCTGCGGGCGTTCCTCGCGCGGCTTGCTCTGGAAGGCCGRCTTGCCGCCAGAAGCGTTGCCCTTGCCGTCCTGCCTGTTGCCTTTCCAGTCGGGCCGGCCGTCGCGGCGGCCCCCGCCCCCTTCGTGACGATCCGGGCGCTCGCCTTGCGGCCTGCCTTCGCGCCGATCGCCTGTCTCCGGCCTCGGCTTGAACTTCGAGCGGTCGAAGCGCGGCTTGCCGGCGCCGTCGCGGCGGCCTTCATGCGCCGGCTTGTCGCCGGGCATGCCGCCGGCGCCTGCCTCGCGTGAGGGTTGGCCGCCGCGCGGGCGATTGTCGCGGCGGTTGTCATGACGGTGACGCGGGCGCTGATGGTCGAAACGCGCCTGGCGCCACAGAAGGACAGGCTTCGGTTCCTCGGCTTCGGCCGGAGTTTCGCCGGTGGCGGCGTTACCCTCCCCCTCGTGGGGAAGGTCGGCGCGCAGCGCCGGGGCGGGGGGAGTGCCGGCGTCGGTGGCATCGGCACCGCCTGCATCGTCGGCGCCGTCACCCCCACCCGCGTCGCTTCGCGCCGCGACCTCCCCCATCGAGGGGGAGGTAGGCGCCTCGGCGGTTTCGGCCGCCTCAAGCGCCACAGTGATCTCTGCGGGGTGGGCCTCTTGCGTGATCTCGGCCGCAGCTTCCGCCAGCTCTCCCGGGACAGGCTCCGCCGCCACTTCCGCGACGGCTTCAGCCGAAGCTTCGGTTACGGGTTCGACGACGGCCGACTCCGAACCGTCGGCTGATGTCTCAGCAACCGTGTCCGTCGTCGCAACTTCAGTCGCCGTTGCCGGCGCGGCACGCGCCGCTTCTTCCGCGGCGAGCTTGGCCGCGGCTGCTTCGCGGGCGGCGTCGTCCAGCGCGTCGAGCTTCGCCTTCACCTCGGCGGCAGGCCTTGCCTCGGAGCGATAGCCGAGACCTTTGAGGATCTCCTCCATGTCGTCGGCCGTGGCGCCGAGGATCGACATCATCGGCGGCGTCACCATGAAGGCGTGGCCGTCATAGGCGCCGTCCGGACGCTGGCCGAGGCCGGGCTTCCAGTTGGTCGCCGGGCGGATGAGGTCGGCAAGCCGTTCGAGGATATCGACGCGCACGGCGCGGCGGCCGAGATTGCGGTAGCCGGCGAGCTTGTAGAAGGTCTTGTCGAAGGCCGGATCGATGACCACCGAGGTGCGGCCGGAGGCCAGCGCATGCACCACGTCGCCGAAACCCGGCTTGTCCTTGCCGTCGTTCTTGAGCGCCCACAGCAGCGTCACCAGTCCCGCCGGCGCCGGCTTGATCAGCGCCGGCACGAAGACATGGTAGGCGCCGAAGCGCACGCCGAGGCGGCGCAACGCGGCGCGGCCTTCCTGGTCGAGCGACTTCATCTCTTCCGCGATGTCGCGGCGGTTGATCAGGCCGAAATGCTCGACCAGCTGGAAGGCGATGCCGCGCGCGATGCCGGTGATCTGGTCGGCATTCTTCAAGTCAACCAGCGCCTTCAGCAGCGACTCGATCTGGAAATTGACGAAACGCTCGGCACGCGCCGCGACCTTGTCGCGGGCAGGGCCGTTGAGCTGCTCGTCGGCAAGCAACACCAAGCGCGGCTTCAGCGCCTCGTCGCCGGCGACCAGCGTGCCGATCGGCGCGCCGATCCAGCGTAAGATGCCGTCGGAGCCGAGCGCCAGGTCGCCATTGGCGCAGGCGGCAAAGCGTTCGGCGCGCGCGTCGAACTCGGCCGCGAGCGCCTTCTGGGCGGCGGTGCGCACCGCCTTGGCATCCTCGCCGCCGGCGCTCTGGTCGGCGGTGAAGCGGAACCCTTGCAGCTCGCCGACGTGATGGCCTTCGACGAGGACGGTTCCGGTAGGGCTGATTTCGGCTTCAGGCATGGTATTTTCTCTAAGGCGCCGCATGAGGACGGAAGTCCTGCGGTCTACGAAGCGTTTCGTCAACCGCTCATGCAGCGCATCCGACAATCTGTCTTCGATTTCGCGCGTCTTTTCCTGCCAGTGTAGCTGATCGGCCAGCCAGCCGGGCCGGTTGGAGACGAAAGTCCAGGTGCGGATCTGGGCAATCCGGTGCGACAGCGTGTCGATATCGCCGTCCGTCGTGTCGGCGCGCCGCACCTGCTCGGCCATGTAATTCTCATCRACATGGCCATGGCGCGCAAGGTCCATGTAGATGGAGGCGATGAGGTCGGCATGCTGGGCCGGCGCGATCTTGCGGTAGTCGGGAAGCGCGCAGGCTTCCCACAGCAGCGCGACGCGCTCCTTGCCGGTGGCCAGAGCGCGGATGTCGCCGTCCTTCGACAGATGCTCCAGTGCCTGCGCGTCCACGGCCGGCAGCGCGCGGGTCAGGCCCTCGACAGGCGAATTGGCCTCGATCGAGCGCTTCAACGCATCGAGGCTGGAAAAGTCGAAATCGGCGGTGCGCCATTGCAGCACCTTCACCGGGTCGAAGTCGTGCGCCTCGATCTTGGCGACCAGATCCTCGTCGAACGGATCGACCTGGCCGGTGACGCCGAACGTGCCGTCGCGCAGATGCCGGCCGGCGCGGCCGGCGATCTGGCCGAGCTCGGCGGCGGTCAGGTTGCGGTATTGGTAGCCGTCGAACTTGCGGTTCTGGGCGAAGGCGACATGCTCGAGGTCGAGGTTCAGCCCCATGCCGATGGCGTCGGTGGCGACGAGATAGTCGACGTCGCCGGACTGGAAGATCTCTACCTGGGCGTTGCGGGTGCGCGGCGAGAGCGCGCCGAGCACGACGGCCGCACCCCCTTGCTGGCGGCGGATCAGCTCGGCGATGGYATAGACCTCGTCGGCCGAGAAGGCGACGATTGCGGTGCGTCGCGGCAGCCGGGTGAGCTTCTTCGAGCCGGCATAGGCGAGATGCGAAAGTCGCGGCCGCGTCACCACCGACACACCCTTCAACAGGCGCTGCAGGATGCCGTGCATGGTGGCCGCGCCCAGAAGCAGCGTCTCCTGGCGGCCGCGCAGATGCAGGATGCGGTCGGTGAAGATATGGCCGCGCTCGAGATCGCCGGCGAGYTGCACCTCGTCGATGGCGACGAAGGCGGCGTCGGTCTCGCGCGGCATCGCCTCGACGGTGCAGACCGAATATTTCGCGCTCRCCGGCACGATCTTCTCCTCGCCGGTGATCAGCGCCACCTTGTGGGCGCCGACCTTCTCGCAGACGCGGGCATAGACCTCGCGGGCGAGCAGCCTCAGYGGCAGGCCGATGATGCCGGTCTCATGCGCGACCATGCGTTCGATGGCGAGATGGGTCTTGCCGGTGTTGGTAGGCCCCAGCACGGCCGTCACGTCGCGGCCCGAAAGGATCAGCGGCTGGGAGTGTTTCGGCTGGATATTCATCGGCTCGGAAATAAGTGTTTCTGCCGCTTTGATTGTTCAAGCATGATCTTTCTCCGAAAACCGGTTCCCGCTTTTCGGGATCATGCTTTTGGTCGGAAGCGCGGCGCCGCCGCGTGTGACAGCCGACACATAGGGATTTAGGACGCCGAGCGAAAGCGGAATGTTCTTCCGGGAGCAGGCGGGAATGCGAGCACCGGTCAAAACCGGCTGCTGTTAACGGCTGGAACGAGTCTGGAACGAATCAGCGACGAATCGCTGACTCACCCTGATTCAGGTTTTGTTCACGGCTATATGTGGATTTTTTGACGACGAGTCGCACCACATGCTGAATCGGGAAATTGGCCCGATTCATGCCTAGCCTCCGTTGGAGCCGGGCTGTCGTTAACCTTTGCCGGTGAACGATCGCGATCGACTCGGGGTGCGTCGTCAAGGTTATGAAATTGTTGAGCTTTCTTAATTGATTTTAACGATTTCAGCGATGTTTGGGCCGTCCGCCGTTAATCTTTCGGCCAAAGCCAGAACGAATCGGCGACGAATCAGAGAAGGGCAAAGTTTCCTGGTTTGTTCACCCCTAGATATGGTGTTGTCCACAGCTTACCCACCGAGGATTCACAGCTTGTCTTAGGGTTTATGCACAGAGTGCGGTCGCGGCCGTTAACTTTTGCGTGCCGGATTGAGGCAAGGTGTCACGCCGGCTATGCCGCTGGCGAAAAAGGCGGCTCCGGTGCCGGAGCCGCCTTGGCGACAAATGATGTCAGGAGAAGTACTGGCCGCCATTGGCGGTGATGGTCGAGCCGGTGATGAAACCGGCTTCGTCGGAAGCGAGAAAGATGACGCAGCGCGCGATCTCTTCCGGTTCGCCGAGACGACCGACCGGGATTTGCGGGATGATGCGCTCGTTGAGCACCTTCTCGTCGATCGCCTTGACCATGTCGGTGGCGATATAGCCCGGACAGATGACATTGACGGTGATGCCGGCCCGTGCCCCTTCTTGCGCGAGCGCCTTGGAGAACCCGATATCGCCGGCCTTGGCGGCCGAATAGTTGACCTGGCCGGCCTGGCCCTTCTGGCCGTTGATCGAGGAGATGGTGATGATGCGGCCGAACTTGCGGTCGCGCATGCCGCTCCACAAAGGATGCGTCATGTTGAAGACGCCGGAAAGGTTGGTGTCGATGACTTCCTTCCACTGCGCGGGCGTCATCTTGTGGAACATGGCGTCGCGCGTGATGCCGGCATTGTTGACCAGCACGGAGACCGGGCCGAGATCGRCTTCGACCTGCTTGATGCCAGCGGTGCAGGCCTCGTAGTCGGCGACGGACCATTTGTAGACCGGAATGCCGGTCTCGGCCTTGAATTTCTGGGCCGCCTCGTCATTGCCGGCATAGTTTGCCGCGACCGAATAGCCGGCGTTCTGCAAGGCGACCGATATCGCAGCACCAATGCCGCGCGATCCGCCGGTGACGATTGCTACTTTGCTCATGTGGTCCTCCCTTTTTGGTCACTTGAGGCGAATAGGGAGTAGCGAATAGCGAATAGGGATCCGATGTCCCRCTGCGCTGACGCCGTTCTTCCCTATCCGCTGCTCCCTATTCGTTATTCGCTCACAGCGCTTCCACGCACATAGCGACGCCCATGCCGCCGCCGATGCACAGCGTGGCAAGGCCCTTCTTGGCACTTCTGCGGCGCATCTCGTGGACCAGCGTGTTGAAGATGCGGGCGCCGGAAGCGCCGATCGGATGGCCGATGGCGATGGCGCCGCCATTGACGTTGACGATCGAGGGGTCCCAGCCCATGCCCTGGTTGACGGCGCAGGCCTGCGCGGCGAAAGCCTCGTTGGCCTCGACGAGGTCGAGATCCTTGACCGACCAGCCGGCCTTTTCCAGCGCCCGCTTCGAGGCGGGAATGGGCCCGGTGCCCATGATCGCCGGATCGACGCCGGCGGTCGCCCAGGAGGCGATGCGCACCAGCGGGGTGATGCCGCGGCGTGCGGCCTCGGCCTCGGTCATCAGCAGTGCGCCGGCGGCGCCGTCGTTGATGCCGGAGGCATTGGCGGCGGTGACCGTGCCGTCCTTGTCGAAGGCGGGCTTAAGCTTGGTCATGGCGTCGAGCGTCGCGCCGTGACGGATATATTCGTCCTGGTCGACGATGGTGTCGCCCTTCTTGCCTTTGATGGTGAAGGCGACGATCTCGTCCTTGAACCTGCCGGCCTTCTGCGCGGCCTCGGCCTTGTTCTGCGAAGCGAGCGCGAACTCGTCCTGGGTTTCGCGGGTGATCTGGAACTGGCGGGCGACGTTCTCGGCGGTATTGCCCATGTGATAGCCGTTGAAGGCGTCCCACAGGCCGTCCTTGATCATGGTGTCGATCATCTTGTAGTCGCCCATCTTGACGCCGGCACGCAGATGCTCGGCATGCGGCGACAGCGACATCGATTCCTGGCCGCCGGCGACGATCACCTTGGCGTCGCCGGTGGCGATCTGCTGCATGCCGAGGGCGATCGCGCGCAGGCCTGAGCCGCAAACCTGGTTGAGGCCCCAGGCGGTGGTCTCCTTCGGCAGGCCGGCGTTGATCGAGGCCTGGCGGGCCGGGTTCTGGCCTTGAGCGGCGGTCAGCACCTGGCCGAGGATGACCTCGTCGACCTCCGTCGCCTCGACCTTCGCGCGCGCCAGCAATTCCCTGATGACGACGGCGCCGAGCTCATGCGCCGGCGTTGCGGCGAAACTGCCATTGAAAGATCCGACCGCGGTGCGGGCGGCGCTGGCGACGACGATTGAATTGGAAGCGGCCATTTTCTTCTCCAGACTTCGAGGTGTCGTATTTTAGGCTATCGTTGAAGACTTTTCTTGCCCGTTCAATGACCTGAGTCAAACCGGAAATGGGCATGGCCGCCATGCGCGGCAAGCAGAGCGCGCGCCAGTCGCGGTAACGTGACGTYGGCCATGCGGCGGATTTTGCAATGGCTGTGCAGCATTAATTGATGYCGCAGTGCACAAACCGCTTGGAATTGTGACGCTTTTGCGCGTATCCTCGATTGAGGGCGCAATCGTTACCGGCCGCTTACTCCGAAAGGTGCCGGTGTCCTGGGGAGGATACGGATGGCCRCAAAAGACGACCCGATCGTCATCAAGAAGTATGCCAATCGCCGGCTCTACAACACCGGCACCAGTACCTATGTGACGCTCGAGGACTTGGCCGAGATGGTCAAGAAGGGCGAGGAGTTCAYGGTCCAGGACGCAAAGACCGGCGACGACATCACCCACCCGGTGCTGACGCAGATCATCTTCGAGCTGGAGAACAAGGACGGGCAGAACATGCTGCCGATCCCGTTCCTGCGCCAGCTCATCTCCTTCTACGGCGATCAGATGCAGATGATCGTGYCGAGCTTCCTCGAACAGTCGATGATCGCCTTCTCCAAGGAGCAGGAGCGGTTCCGCGAGCAGATGAAGGGCGCATTCGGCAAGACGCCGATGGACATGATGAAGACGCCGATGAAGGCGCTCGAGGAACAGACGCGCCGCAATGTCGAGATGTTCCAGAACGCCATGCGCATGTTCACGCCGTTCCCGCCCGCCGGCGGCAATTCCGCGGCTCCTGCCGAGCCGCCGAAGAAGGAAGAGAAATCCGACGATTTGCAGGAACTGAAGGCGCAGATCGCGGCCATGCAGCGCAAGCTCGACACGATGTCCTAGAGTATGCCGATATTCGGGTGAGGCCGGCCTGCGAACGACGGCTGCCTGCGCTTCCGGTGCTCACGTACTTTAAGTACGCTCCGCTCCGGTTCTCGGTAGCCATCGTTCTCGACTCGGCCTGACCCGAATCTCGGCACACCCTGGCGCGCTTTACCGCAAGGCAAAGCGCTAAGCGCTTCACCGTAATAGACCCATCGGCGTTCACTAAGTGCCGACCGGCCCGTCGTAACGGGCGCGCGGCCGGATCAGCCTGTTGCTGGTCACCTGCTCGATGGCGTGCGYCGTCCAGCCGACGCTGCGGCCGAGCGCGAACAGGCGGAACGGCGCGTCGGCCGGCAAGCGCAGGCTGCGCGTCATCGCGGCCAAAGCGAAATCGATGTTCGGATGCAGGCCGGTCGCGGCAAGCACCGCCTTGCGCAACCGCGACAGCCCGTCGTCGATGTCGAGGCCGGAGAAAACGCCCTCGGCGCGCGGGTCGCCTTCCGGATAGAGCGGGTGGCCGAAGCCGGGCAGCGGCCGGTCATGCGCCAGCCAGCGGGCGACCGCTTCGTCCGCGCCCAGCCGCTCCGCGTCCTCGACCAGCGCGATCGCCGCGGCACCCGCGCCGCCATGGCGCGGGCCGGTCAGTGTCGCGAGACCGGCGAGCAGGCAGGCGGCGACCGGCGCGCCGGTGGAGGCCGCGACGCGGGCTGCGAAGGTCGAGGCGTTGAGCTCGTGATCCGCCAAGAGCACCAGCGCCTTGCGGATGAGATCGGCGCCGGCGGCTTCCACCGACCAGCCTTGCGCCAGCCTGATGTGCACGGGTTCGGAGCCCGGCGTTGCGCCGAGCGCCGTTGCCAGCGAGCTGGTTGCGGCGGCGCCGTCCTGCTGCAGCATGGCCGGCCTGCGGCCGAGCGAGGACCAGCCTGCGGTCGCAAGCGCCGAGAGCCTGGCGAAGGCGGTCGGCGTGCCGCTTTGCCGGGCGGCTGACGGCGTCAGCGAAGCGAACGACACCGGATGGTCGGAGGCCCACAGCAGCGCGGCGGTCTCCTCGAGCGTCGCTGTCGCCGAAAATTCCACCGCGTCCTTGCCGCGATAGACGAGGCGGCCATGCAGCACCGTCGAGATCGAGGTGGCGATGGCCGGCTCGCCCCAGGCGATGGCGCTTTCGGCGATCGCCTGCGGGCTCCTTCCGCGGTCGCGGCGCGTGGCAAGCGCTGCGATGTCGTCGGCGCGGTATTGGCTGCGGCGCGGGTCGGCTTCGTCCGGCTTCATGCCGATGCGACCGCGGCTGACATAGGCATAAAGCGTTTGCGGCCGGACGTTCAGCCGCTCCAGCGCTTGCTCCCGCGTCAGCCACTCCGTCATCTGCCGCCTTACGTTGATTATCTTGATCAAGATTGATGCATTGATTGCGTAGCATTAATTGCAAAGCGCAAAAGATCAAGGAGACGATCATGGCGAATGGGCTCGATGATGTTGTGGCGGCCGACACGGTGCTTTCCGATGTCGACGGCGTGGGCGGGCATCTCACCATCCGCGGCCATTCGCTGATGGAGCTCGCTGGCCGCTGGCGTTACGCGCAAGTGGTGCATTTGCTGTTCGACGGTTTCTTCGACGAGCTTCCCAGCGATGCCGAGTTGGAAAAGGCGATCGGCAAGGCGCGAGTGGAAGTATTTGATCGTGTGAAACCGATGCTCACCCAGCTTGCGTCGCTCGATATTTACAGCGGCATGCGCGCCGGCATGGCTATCCTGCCGGACGGCGACGGACTTGCCGACGCGCTCAGGCTGATCGCGGCGCCGGCGGTGCTGACGCCGGCCCTGCTGCGCCTTGGCCGGGGCGAGACCCCGATCGTTCCCGACGAAAAAGCCGATCATGCCGGCGATATGCTCAGGATGCTTGCCGGCACCGCCTCGCCGGCGCTTGCCAAGGCGTTGGACAGCTATCTGGTGACGGTCTGCGACCACGGCCTCAACGCCTCGACCTTCGCGACCCGCGTGGTGGCCTCGACGCAAGCCGGGCTGACCTCGGCGATCCTAGCCGGGCTCGGCGCGCTGAAGGGCCCGCTGCATGGCGGCGCGCCGGGGCCGGTGATCGAGATGCTGGACGCCATCGAGGCCAGCGGCGATGCGGCTGCCTGGCTCCGCAACGAGATCGCGCATGGCGAGCGCATCATGGGCTTCGGCCATCGCATCTACCGCGTGCGCGACCCGCGCGCCGACGCGCTGAAGGCGGTCGTGCGGCAGCTCGGTTCGCGCAATGAGGCAAGCAGCAAGGAGATGGGCAGCCGGCTGGTCTTCGCCGAGACAGTGGAGCAGGCGGCGCTCGAAGTGCTTCGCGTCGCCAAGCCGCAGCGTTCGATCCAGACCAATGTCGAGTTCTACACCGCGCTTCTGCTCGAAGCGGTCGGCTTCCCGCAAGAAGCATTCTCCAACGTCTTTGCCGCCGGCCGCGTTGCCGGCTGGATTGCGCACGCCCGCGAGCAGCAGGCAACCGGACGGCTCATCAGGCCGCAGTCGCGCTATATCGGGCCGGTGCCGGATCTGGTGGCTTGAGAAGCCGTTCCTCGCCCCCGCAACGCGGGGGCGAGGTGGCCCGGCGAAGCCGGGACGGAGAGGGGGACGCCGGTGGTGAAGCGACATTCCCTGCAAGTGAGGCGCCCGGCGAGCCCTCGATATCCACAAACAGCTCTGGGTAGGGACCTCCGGCTGCCGCGAAGACCCCTCTCCGTCCCGGCTTCGCCGGGCCACCTCTCCCCACTTTCGTGGGGCGAGGAAGGAGCGTCTCGCGGTCGAAATTTCATTCGATCACGCTTGTGTGTTCGTGTTCTTGCCTTGGTCCGCCCTTATATGCTGCACTGCAACATAGGCAGACGGAACCCTGTCCCTCGCGATGACGCAGGGGCAGGCCGGCGCATCGAGACAAGGAACGCCATGGCGAAGAACGGCAAGGCGGAGGACAAGAAGAAGATCAACGTCGCGCTCCAGGGCGGCGGCTCGCATGGCGCCTTTTCCTGGGGCGTGCTCGACCGGCTGCTGGAAGATGGGCGGCTTGAGATCGCGGCGGTGTCCGGCACCAGCGCGGGCGCGATGAACGCGGTGGCGCTGGCCGACGGGTTCGTGCGGGGCGGCGTGGAAGGCGCGCGCAGGAAGCTCGACGATTTCTGGCGGGCGGTGGCCTCGAAGGGCCGCTTCAGCCCGGTGCAGCGCATGCCCT
>NZ_MDDT01000060.1:0-23802 GCF_001854815.1 Mesorhizobium sp. LCM 4576 | reverse complement strand
GAGGTGGCCCGGCGAAGCCGGGACGGAGAGGGGGACGCCGGTGGTGAAGCGACATTCCCTGCAAGTGAGGCGCCCGGCGAGCCCTCGATATCCACAAACAGCTCTGGGTAGGGACCTCCGGCTGCCGCGAAGACCCCTCTCCGTCCCGGCTTCGCCGGGCCACCTCTCCCCACTTTCGTGGGGCGAGGAAGGAGCGTCTCGCGGTCGAAATTTCATTCGATCACGCTTGTGTGTTCGTGTTCTTGCCTTGGTCCGCCCTTATATGCTGCACTGCAACATAGGCAGACGGAACCCTGTCCCTCGCGATGACGCAGGGGCAGGCCGGCGCATCGAGACAAGGAACGCCATGGCGAAGAACGGCAAGGCGGAGGACAAGAAGAAGATCAACGTCGCGCTCCAGGGCGGCGGCTCGCATGGCGCCTTTTCCTGGGGCGTGCTCGACCGGCTGCTGGAAGATGGGCGGCTTGAGATCGCGGCGGTGTCCGGCACCAGCGCGGGCGCGATGAACGCGGTGGCGCTGGCCGACGGGTTCGTGTGGGGCGGCGTGGAAGGCGCGCGCAGGAAGCTCGACGATTTCTGGCGGGCGGTGGCCTCGAAGGGCCGCTTCAGCCCGGTGCAGCGCATGCCCTGGGACGTGGTCTGGGGCAACTGGTCGATCGAGAACACGCCCGGCTATGTCTTCTTCGACACGATGTCGCGGGTGTTCTCGCCCTATGTCGCCAATCCGCTCGGCCTCAACCCGCTGCGCGACGTGGTGGCGAAGGAGATCGACTTCGACAATGTACGCGCCTGCAAGTCGATGGAGCTGTTCATCTCGGCGACCAATGTCGAGACCGGACAATTGCGCGTCTTTTCCGACGGCGAGATCGATCTCGACACGGTGATGGCCTCGGCCTGCCTGCCGCAATTGTTCCGCGCCGTCGAGATCAAGGGCGTGCCCTATTGGGATGGCGGCTATGGCGGCAACCCGGCGCTCTATCCGTTCTTCAAGACGGCGGCGACCGAGGACGTGCTTCTGGTGCAGATCAATCCGGTCGTGYGCGAAGGCACGCCGAAGAGCGCCAACGAGATCCAGAACCGCATCGATGAGATCACCTTCAACGCCGGGCTCCTGCGCGAATTCCGCTCGATCGCCTTCGTCAAGGAACTGATCGCGGCCGGCCGCTTGCCGCATGGCGAATATCGCGACATCCGCATGCACCGCATCGATGCCGACGAGGCCTTCAAGGACCTCTCCGCGTCGTCCAAGGTCAATGCCGAATGGGCCTTCCTCGCCTACCTTCGCGACCTCGGCCGAAGTGCGGCCAGCGACTGGCTGGAGGAGAATTACGACGCCGTCGGCAAGCGGCCGACGCTCGACCTGTCGGGTGAGCTCGACGATGGCTTCAAGCCGCTGCGCGGCCCGGCGCCGGGGCGTCGCGTCAAGGAATTCCTCGCGGCGCGCATCAAGCCGGAATCCGCGCGCCGGCGCGCCTGATTGCCAAGGTCGTCTGCCCGTAAGACCGAGATCGGGTGGATAGCGGCCGGTCCGCTCTTCCCGCCGCGCTATTTCAGCGGCAGAAAGAGCTCGACGACGATCTCGGGCACCGACAGTTCCGGAAGGAAGGACAGCCGCCGCTGGCAATAGATCGGAAAGTCGCGCGCTTCCTCGCCGCTGGCCGGAAGCCATTCCCGATAAAGGTAGAGTGCTGCCGGCTCCAGATTGTTGGTGTTGCCGGGGTAGCGCAGCACGGCGCAACGTCCGCCGGGGATCACGCCGGCCTTCATCTGCTTGTCGTCCGCCGCGATCGGCTGGTCGGTGCCGACGCAAATGTCCATGCTGTAGTCGGCCGCGACAGCGGGACATCTCTCGGAGCGGAAGACGTTGAAGGTGGGGCTCGTTTCTGGCGACAGGCCGGCTGCCTTGCGCCAGGCGATGAAGCGCTGGATGGTGTCGCCGAGCGTCGCCCGATCCCCGCGATGTTCCATGATCGCCACCGGGGTGGGCGGCACTTCGCGGATCGTCACGTCGTCATCGGTGAAAATGATCTGCATGAGCTTTCTCCTCGCATTGTCGAGAGGCCCGAAGGCCATCAGCCACGACCCCCAGTCGGGAGATCTCCGGAACGACGACGGCGATTGCCCGCACCGCTGACGAAAGGCGCGGGCAAAGGCATCCGGCGCGTCGTAACCGGCATCCATCGCTATGTCCGTGACGCTTTCGGCGTCCGCATAGCCCAGCCTGAATGAAGCGCGTTTCATGCGGGCGAGCTGGACATAGCGATGCACGGACAGCCCGAAGGTCGCCGTGAACTGCCGGTGGAAATGATATTTCGAATAGGCCGCGACGCCGCTCAGCGCGTCCAGGTCCAGATCGTCGTCGAGATGCCGGTCTATGTGATCCAGCACCCGCTGCATCCGGGCATGGTGGTTTTGAACCGCCGCCTTCATCGTTCCATTCTCCGTGGCAGCACCAGCTAAGCCGCGCGGACATGAGGCGCTCGACCGATCTTGCGGTTTTGCCGCGAGCCGCACCATCGCCAAGGGCCGTTTACGCACGCCCGATCAATGCATGAACGGCGAAAAGGGCCGTTTGCGGACCGATCGCTTTCCCGTCCCCATGCTGAGGCGGGTGCCAAACGGCATGTTCGAGGCGCTTGGGTCGGCACTGCCGGAGCATTCCCCTACGGAACCGGGGCAATGCTGGATTCGGCTGTGCGGGCGATGTAACTTACCTGCACGTAAACGGGAGGTCGCGATGCTGCAGACCAGACAGAATGCTCTCGGGGTCCGGTTTGAAGCGCAGTGCAGGGCCTTCGAGAAGGAGCCGTTCCCGACGCTCGACCTGCGCAAGGATCGGCTGAAGCGCGTCCTCGCGCTCACCGAAAAGCACGAGGCCGAGATATGCGCCGCGATCGACAGCGATTTCTCCGCCCGCTCGGCCGAGGAGACGCGGCTTGCCGAATTGTTCGTCGTGCGCGCCGGCATCAGGCATGCGCTGTCGCATCTCGGCGCCTGGATGCGCGAGCGGCGCGTCGCCACCAGCCTGCCGTTCCTGCCCGGCCGCAACCGCCTCTTGGCGCAGCCGCTCGGCGTCGTCGGCATCGTCTCGCCCTGGAACTACCCTTTCCAGCTCGCCGTCGCGCCGGCGACTGCCGCACTTGCGGCGGGCAACCGCGTGATGATCAAGCCGTCGGAGCTGACGCCTAAGTTTTCGGACCTGCTCGCCAGCCTGGTCGAAAAATATTTCGCCGCCGACGAGGTCGCCGTGATGGTCGGCGACGCCGATGTCGGCAAGGCGTTCGTGTCGCTGCCGTTCGATCACCTCCTGTTCACCGGGTCGACCGCCGTCGGCCGGCAGGTGGCGCTGGCCGCCGCCGCCAATCTGACGCCGGTGACGCTCGAGCTCGGCGGCAAGTCGCCGGCGATCTTCGATCCGTCCTGCGATCTCGACGCGGCGGTCGCCAGCGTCGCCTACGGCAAGCTGCTCAATGCCGGCCAGACCTRCATCGCGCCGGACTATCTCATGGTCCCGCAAGGCCAGGGCGCGGCGATCGCGGCCAAGTTCGCCGCGGCGATCGCGAAGCTCTATCCGCGCCTCGGCGACAATCGCGACTATACGGCGATCGTCAGCGAGCGGCATCACCGGCGGCTGAGCGACATGGTCGCCGAGGCGCGCGACAGCGGCGCCGATATCGTCGAGGTCAACCCGGCACACGAGACGCTCGGCGTCACCGACCGCAAGATGGCGCCGGTCCTGGTGCGCAATGCGGGCGAAAATCTGCGGCTCATGCGCGAGGAGATTTTCGGGCCGGTGCTGCCGATCGTCGAATATGGCACGGTCGACGAGGCCATCGAGCATGTGAACCGGGGCGAGCGCCCGCTGGCGCTCTACTGGTTCGGCAGCGACAACGCCAATCGCCAGAAGGTCATGCGGGGAACCGTGGCCGGCGGCGTCACGATCAATGACTGCATGCTGCATCTGGTGCAGGAGCGGCAGCCCTTCGGCGGCGTCGGCGAGAGCGGCACCGGCGCCTATCACGGCGAATGGGGGTTCCGCACATTCAGCAAGGAAAAGCCGATCTTCATCCAGTCGAAGCTCAGCGCCGGCGGCTTGCTGCGCCCGCCTTACGGCAGGACATTCGAGCGCATCTTCCGGCTGCTCAACCTCATCACTTGACAGATTCAACCCTGGCATAGTGGGGCATGACCGCGCTCCAACCGGGCGGTTGCCGCCGCCGATGGACGATTTTTCGCATCATGCTGACGGCTGCTGCCAGTAACCTTGGGGAACCCGTCGGCGCGCCGGCAAAAGCGCCAGCCGGCTGGCAGAAAAGCCCGCCTTTGTCGAGGCACTGCGTTCCACGCCGCAATGTTCCTGCAACTTTTCCGACTATATTGCGCCGCAACTTTCAGGTAGAAGCGCGCGTCCGCCGATCACGGCAAATTGAACTAGGCCCCGCGCACACCCATATCGGCCGCGCGCCCAAGTCGGAAGCGCCGACCTCGCCAGGTCCTGCTACGGAAAAATGACGATGCCGAAAATCAGGTTTCACAAGCTTGCAGCCATTGCCGTGCTCATCGGGTTCGCGGCCTGGATGGGGACGGGCGAGTTTTCCTCCGTCGGCAGCGCCGCCGACAAGTCGGTCACCACCGACAAGTCGGTTACCACCGACAAGCAAGCGGAGGCCGCCAAGCCGAACAAGGCCGAGGCCGAGCCGAAGGCCGCACCGCGCACCGTCGCGGTGGTCACTCCGCCGCGCAAGACCTTCGCGCGGGCGATCCGGATTTCGGGTCTCACCGAGGCCGACAAGCGCGCCGTGCTGGCGACGCGTGTCGCGGGCGTCATCGAAAAGCTGCCGGTCAAGCAGGGCGACCGCGTCAAGACCGGCGATCTCGTGCTGATGCTCGCGGCCGAGGAGAAGATCTCCAATGTCGACAACGCCAAGCAGCTTCTTGTCCAGCGCAAGGCCGAGCTCGATGCCGCCGAGCGCCTAGCCAAGACCGGCAATCTGCCGAAGCTGCAGCTGGACACCGCCCGCTCGAACCTGACGCTGGCGCAATCGCAACTCGACACCGCGCAGGCGGAGCTTGACCGCAACGAGGTCAAGGCGCCGTTCGACGGCGTCATCGACCGCATCCCGGTGGAACTTGGCAGCTCTGTGATGCAGGGCGGCGAGGTGGCGACGATCCTCAAGCTCGACCCGGTCATCGCCCGCGGCGAGATCAGCGAGCGCGACCTGCGCTACGTCAAGATCGGCGACGAGGCCGATGTGCGCCTGGTCAACGACCAGAAGGTCACCGGCACGGTCCGCTATATAAGCCGCGATGCGTCGGCGCAGACCCGCACCTTCCGCGTTGAAGTGGCGATCCCCAATGCCGACGGCTCCATCCCCGCCGGCATGACGGCCGAGATCACGCTCAGCGCCGARCCGACCAACGCGGTCATGCTGCCGCGCTCGGTGGTGACGCTGGGCGACAAGGGCGACCTCGGCATCCGCGCCGTCGGCAAGGATGGCAAGGTGGCGTTCTTCCCGATCGACCTCGTCGACGACACGCCGCATKGGCTGGTGCTGGGCGGCATTCCGGAAGATGCGCGCATCATCGTCGCCGGCCAGGAACTGGTGAAGGAAGGCGACACGGTGAAACCCGTCGAGGCCGACCAGGCGACCATCAACAAGCTGATCAGTGAAGCCTCCGCCGGCACGCAGTAAAGCACGACGCGCCGTTGCCGGACCAATCCGGCGATGGGGGTCCGCAGCCTTTGAAGCATAACAGGCCGAAGTCATGGATATCGTCAGACTCGCCATCAACAACGCCCGCCTGACCATCTCGGCGCTGCTGTTCCTGCTCGTCGCGGGCTGGGTCGCCTATCAGTCGACGCCGAAGGAAGCGGAGCCCGACGTTCCGATTCCGATGATGTATGTCAGCCTGATCTATCAGGGCATCTCGCCGGAGGATTCCGAGCGCCTGCTGCTCAGGCCAATGGAAAGCAAGCTCAAGAGCCTCAAGGGGCTCAAGGAGATGCGTTCGGCCGCATTCCAGGGCGGCGGCTACGTGCTGGTCGAGTTCCAGCCGCAGACGGATCTCGCGACGGCGCTGCAGGATACGCGCAGCAAGGTTCAGGACGCCAAGGCCGACCTGCCGCAGGCGGCCGAGGAGCCGACGGTCAACGAAGTCAACGTCTCGGAATTCCCGGTCCTGGTCGTCACGCTTTCCGGCGACGTGCCGGAGCGCGTGCTGACGTCGGCCGCGCGCGAGCTGCGCGACCGCATCGAGGAAGTGCCCGGCGTGCTCGAAGGCTCGCTGCAGGGCGCGCGTGACGACCTCGTCGAGGTTGTCGTCGACCCGGTGAAGCTCTCCTCCTACGGGTTGCAGCTCGACCAGGTGATCCAGGGCGTCGCGTCCTCCAACAGCCTGGTCGCGGCCGGCAATCTCGAAGGCTCGGAAGGCAAATACGCGGTCAAGGTGCCGTCGCTGATCGAGACGCCCGAGGATGTCGCCAACCTGCCGGTGGTCGCCACGCCCAACGCCGTGGTCCAGGCCAAGGACATCGCGACAGTGCGCTCGACCTTCAAGGACGCCGAGACGGTGACGCGCCTCGACGGAAGGCCGGCCATCGCCATCGAAGTGAAGAAGCGCATCGGCGCCAACCTGATCGACACGATCGGCCAGGTGCGGCAGGTGTCGGACGCCTTCATCAAGACGATGCCCGAAGGYATGCACGTTACCTACACGCAGGACAAGTCGGTCTTCGTCAACCAGTTGCTCGGCGACCTGCAGAACCACGTGATGATCGCCGTCATCCTGGTGTTCATCGTCATCCTCTATGCGCTGTCAGGCCGCGCCTCGCTGCTCATCGGCCTTGCCATTCCATCTTCGTTCCTGATCGGCATCCTGCTGCTCGCCATGATGGGCTACACGATCAACATGATCGTGCTGTTCAGCCTCATCCTGGCCGTCGGCATGCTGGTGGACGATGCCATCATCGTCACCGAGTTCGCTGAACGGCGCATGAGCGAGGGCATGCCGAAGGCGGACGCCTTCGCACTGGCCGCCAAGCGCATGGCCGGCCCGGTCATCGCGGCGACGATGACGCGCATCGCCGCCTTCTCGCCGCTGCTGTTCTGGCCCGGCATCATCGGCGACTTCATGAAATACATGCCGATCACGCTGATCGTGACGCTATCGGCCTCGATGCTCTACGCGCTGGTCTTCGCGCCGACGCTTGGCGCGATCTTCGCCAAGGCGCCCGAGCATCACGAGGAGGGCAATCGCGACGGCTGGTACATGGCCGTCGTCAAGCAGGCGGTGCGCTTCCCGATCACCGTCATCCTGCTCACCGTCGGCCTTCTGGTCGGCGTCGGCTTCGCCTATTCGAAATACGGCGCCGGCGTCGAGTTCTTCCCGAGCGTCGAGCCGGATTACGGCCTGCTCTACGTGCATGYCCGCGGCAATCTTTCGCTGGCGGAAATGGACGCCGCGACCAAGACGGCGGAAAACCGGCTGCTCGGCTGGCCGGGCGTGAAGTCGGTCTACACGCGCGTCGGCAAGACGCAAGGCGGCGGCCAGGACATTCCCGAGGATGTGGTCGGCGTCATCCAGTACGAGTTCGTCGACTGGCGCGAGCGCAAATCCGCCAACCAGATCCTCGACGACCTGCGCGGCGTGATGGCCGGCATCCCCGGCGTCGACGTCGAAGTGCGCGTGCCGGAAGCCGGTCCGCCGACCGGCAAGCCGATCCAGATCCGGCTGTCGGCCGCCGATCCGACCGGGCTCGACGACAAGGCGCGGGCGGTCGCCGCACGCATCGCCAAGATCCCCAACGTCATMGACATTTCGGATGGCCTGCCGCCGCCCGGAGTCGACTGGGCGATCGAGGTCGACCGCGCCAAGGCGGCGCAATACGGCATCAGCCCGACTTCGGTCGGCACGGTGGTGCAGCTGGTGACCAACGGCCTCAAGCTGTCGGAATACAGGCCGGCCGGCGCCGACGATGCGGTCGACATAAGGCTGCGCCTGCCGGAAGACCGCCGCACGCTCTCGACGCTCGACGAGCTGCGCGTGCAGACCTCGCAAGGGTCGGTGCCTATCTCGAACTTCGTCGTCAGGAAGCCCGAGCCGACCGTCGGCATCCTCAACCGCATCGACGGCGCGCGCACCGTGGTGGTGCAGGCCAATGTCAGCGCCGGCGCGCAGGTCGCGGCGGTGCAGCAGGAGGTCACCAAGGCCGTCGCCGACATGGACCTCGGCAGCGGCATTCGCTGGAAGCTTGCCGGCTCCAACGAGGATAGCGCGGAAGCCAGCGCCTTCCTCGGCAAGGCTTTCGGTGCTGCGATCTTCCTGATCTTCCTGGTGCTGCTTGCGCAGTTCAACAAGTTCACCAGCGTGTGGCTTGTATTGTCCTGCGTGGTCATGGCGACGATCGGTGTGTTCCTCGGATTGCTTCTGACAGGCGAGGCCTTCGGCATCGTCATGTCGGGCATCGGCGTGATCGCGCTGGCCGGCGTGGTGGTGAACAACAACATCGTGCTCATCGACACCTATGACCGGCTGCGCGAGGAGGGCTGGGACAAGATGGACGCGGTGCTGCAGACCTGCCGCGAGCGTGCGCGTCCGGTGGTGCTGACGGCGGTGTCGGCCATCCTCGGCGTGCTGCCGATCGCCTTCGGCCTCGGTCTCGAAATCTTCCATCACGAGACGACGATCAACGCGCCGTCGACGCAATGGTGGATATCGCTGTCCTCGGCGATCGTCTTCGGCCTGTCCTTCGCCACGCTGCTGACGCTGGTGGTGACGCCCTCGATGCTGATGGTGTTCACCCGCGCCAAGGTGAAGCCCGGCCAGCGGCGCAACTGGCTCAGCCGCCTGTTCCGGCGCGGCAGGGGCGAGATGTCGTCGATCGGCAAGGCGGCGGAAGTGGCTGCCGAAGCGGAGATCACTTTCCCGAAGGCAGCTGAATAAGCCACTTTGTCACCGGCAGAGACCAAAGCCGTCCGGGAACAACCGGGCGGYTTTTTGCATTGTTCCCTCGAGGTTCAACCAGACGGCGAGGGTTTTTCATGACGATCGGCAYACTTCTCGTAATAATCCTGATCCTGATCCTGATCGGCGCAGTGCCGGCATGGCCACATTCGCGTGCCTGGGGCTACGGCCCGTCGGGCATCGTCGGCGTCATCCTGGTCGTGCTGCTGATCCTGTTGYTGATGGGTAGGATCTGATGCTGAACGATGACAGCCGGGCCTTCCGAGGCCCGGCCGCTCCCTTCCTGCTCGACAGTCAAGCAGCCTGGCGCGAGACCTGCGCAATGGCGATGCCGATATCCTGCATGGCTTGCGCCACCGCCTGGTCGAGCGGGGTATGCGGGATTTCGCCGATGACCTGTTCCAGCCGGGTCGAAGCCAGCCGGTGCGCCTCGAAGCGCAGATAGGACATGGAGACGATCTCGCGCCACATGGCCACGAACGGGCTGCCGGCGCGCAGCACCCACCAGGGCATGAAGGAGAGCTTCAGCTGGCGGCCGAGCGCCTTCTCGGCCGCGGCTTTCATGTCGAGATCGGTAATGGCGTGGCCGGGGAAGTTGATGGCTTCGTAGAAGCCCGTTTTGTCGAGGTTCTTCGCCAGGCCGACGAAGGCGACGGCGAAGTCCGGCAGGTAGGCCCATTCATGCGTCAGGTCGGCCGGGCCGGGCGCGGTGTAGACGCCTTTCGCTATCTTGGCGGCGACGACGAGGTCGAACCAGGAACCTGAGCCGGTGYCGCCGAAGAAATCTCCCGCCCTGAGCACGATGGTGCGCACCCGGCCGGCTTCGGCCTCGCCGCGGAACAGCGCTTCCATAGCGCAGCGGATGCGGCCCTTCTCGGTGGTCGGATGGAACGGTGTCGCTTCCGTGATCACCTGCGGCATCGGCGAGCCGTAATTGTAGACCGTGCCCGGGAACAGGTGCAGCGCACCGTTTTCGCGGCAGGCGGCCATGACGTTCTCGGCCATCGGCATGCACTTGCCCCAGTCGGTGTAGATCGGGTTCAGGCCGTTGAAGACGATGTCGGCGCCCTGTGTCGCGCGGATCAGGGATTCGCGRTCCAGCGCGTCGCCGGCGACGGCCGTGGCGCCCTTGAGCYCCGCCGGCACCTTGCCTGTGCGGGTGATGGCGCGGACGTCGAAGCCGGCGTCGATGAAAGCCTTGCCGACCACGCGGCCGAGCCGGCCATTGGCGCCGAGGATTGYGATCTTGGTCAWGTGTTCTCTCCGTTGTTTGCGTTTGYCCGGCTAATCTGATGCCTCCACGAACGAATTGAAATTGACTGAGATCGGCGATCTGTTATTCAAAAATGAATGAAAGAATTCGACTGGAACCTGATCAAGAGCTTCGTCGCGGTGGCCGAAACCGGCAGTCTTTCAGGTGCGGCGCGCAGGCTGGCGGCCAGCCAGCCTACGCTCGGCCGCCACATCGCCGAGCTGGAGGCAGCGCTCGGCGTGACGTTGTTCCGGCGCGGGCGGCGCGGCTACGAGCTGACGGAAGCCGGCGGCACGCTCTACGAGCGCGGGCGGGYGGTCAGCGCTGAGGCCAATGCCTTTTCATTGCTGGCGCTGGGTGCGGTCGAGGCGATCGAGGGCACGGTGYGCATCGCGGCTAGCGAGGTGGTCGCCGCCTTCGTGCTGCCGGACATGATGGCCCGTCTTGGCGAGGAAGAGCCGGGCATCGAGGTCGAGATCGTCGCCTCGAACCAGGTCGAGAACCTTTTGCGCCGCGACGCCGACATCGCCATCCGCATGGTCCGGCCGGCRCAGAACGAGCTGGTGGCGCGCAAGGTCACCGACATTCCGCTCTGCCTGTGCGCGGCAAGCGCCTATCTCGACCGGCGCGGCCGGCCGGAAAAACCGGCCGACCTTGCCGATCACGCCTTGGTCGGTTTCGACCGCAGCGACGAGATCATTCGCGGCTTCACCGCGTTCGGCATTCCGGTCGGCCGCAGCCATTTCCGGTTCAGGACCGACAACCAGATCGTGCTCTGGGAAGCGGTGCGGACGGGAAACGGCATCGGCATCGGCCAGGAGCCGCTGGCCGACCGCGACCCGGACCTGGAAAAGCTGCTGCCGGACGTGCCCTTGCCGGTCCTGCCCGTCTGGCTCGCCATGCATCGCGACGTGCGCACCAGCATGYGCATCCGCCGCGTGGCGGATTTCCTGCATGAGGAGCTGAAGCTTTACTCGGCCGGTACGGGGTCTGGAGCGAATTCGGCCCGGTGAGCAAGGCCCGCCATCAAGAGCACGATGACCAGCAGTCCGGACAGCGCGACGAAGATCGGGCCGAAGCTGGAGTGCTCGGCGACGAAGCCGATCGCGGAGGGCGCCACCAGGATGCCGGAATAGCCCATGGTGGTGACGACGCTCATGCCGGTGCCAGACGACATGCCTTCCTGGTTGCCGCCGGCCGAAAAGATGATCGGCACCATGTTGGCGATGCCGAAGCCGCAGAAGGCGAAGGCGGCGATGGCGAGGTAAGGCGAGGGCGAAAGACCGGCGACCAGCATGCCGGCAGCGGCGACCAGCGCCGAGCCGCGCAAGGTCGACACCGCGCCGAAGCGGTTGCGCACGCCGTCGCCCAGGAAACGCATCAGCGCCATGACGCCCGAGAAGGCGGCATAGGCGAGGCCGGCGACCGCGAGATCGGCGCCCAGCTCCTGATGCAGGAAGAGYGCCGCCCAGTCGAGCACCGCGCCTTCCGAGATCATGGTGAGCAGCGCCATCAGCCCGACCAGATAGACGGCCGTGTGCCGCGGCAGCGTGAATTTCTGGTGCTCGACCGTTTGCGGCTTGTCCTCGGCGATGAGGTAGCGAATGGCAAAGGCGATCACGGCAAAGGCGATCACCGTCACTGCGACGGCATGGGGAAGATGGCCGTAGTTCTGGATCGAGTAGCCGCCGAGCGCGCCACCCGCGAAGCCGCCAAGGCTCCAGAAACCGTGCGAGGACGACATGATCGCCCGGGAAAGCCTTCTTTCCACCACCACGGCATTCGAGTTCATCGCGACATCCATGCCGCCGATCGAGCCGCCGAAGATGAGCATGGCGATCGCCGCCAGGGGAACGTTGGGCGCGAGCGCCACGATCAGCAGGCCGAAGCTGCCGCAGACGCCGAACCAGCGGGTCACGGTGCGCGAGCCATGCCTGGAGATGAGATGGCCGCACCAGGTCATGGAAATCACGGCGCCGACGCCGAACAGCAGGATCAGCAGGCCGAGCGTGAACCGGGTGATGTCGAGCCGGGTGAGGAACACCGGAATCTGCGGCGCCCAGCTGCCGGTCAAGAAACCATTGGCGAGGAAAATGCCGGCGACGGCCCAGCGGCCGCGCGTGGCGGCCTGCATCGTGGTTTGCAAGGTCATGGTCTGAAAATCTGCCATGCAAAGGGTGTTTTGTGCGGCAAATTAGATCGATTCAATTCGCAGTCAAGGACCCTGATGAGGAAGTGCTTGTACCAAGCCGTGTGCACTCAAAAAAGTTACTCGGTAGCGATCCTTCGCGCCCCCCTCTGTCCTGCCGGACATCTCCCCCACACGGGGGGAGATCAGATGCCGCGTCGGCTTTCGCCAATCGCCAGCGTTGCAGGAAAAGCGAGGCGATGGCGCTCAATCTCCCCCCTTGTGGGGGAGATGGCCGGCAGGCCAGAGGGGGGCGCTGTCCCGCCAGCGTTCGCTCTTATGCCCTCGCCGTTGGCTCAGTGATCTTTCGGCCGCTTCGCCTCGAACTCGGCCTTCTTGGCCGCGGAAGCCTCGGTCTGGTTGAGCGCCTGCCATTCGGCGTAGGGCATGCCGTAGATGATCTCGCGCGATGCATCCTTCGACAGCGCCACGCCCTCGGCCTCGGCGGCCTCGCGATACCAGTTGGACAGGCAGTTGCGGCAGAAGCCGGCGAGGTTCATCAGATCGATGTTCTGGACGTCGCCGCGTTCGCRCAGATGCGCCACCAGCCGACGGAAAGCCGCCGCCTCGAAGTCGCGTTTCTGGTCGTCGCTGAGTTCGGTCATTGGGAACCTCCGGGCCTGTCGGGCTCGTCACACGGGTCCGGTGCGCGAGCCGAACATCTTCACCTGATGTATATCGGCACGCCGGTCGATGGCGTCAACGATCGGCGCAAGGCGCTCGGCCCAGGCGAGAGCGCCGGCGCGGTCGGYGATCAGATCCTGGCGGATCTCGATCAGCGCATGGGCGTAGCCATTGACGATGGCGTGGCGGAACATGGTGTCGCCGCGCAACGCGCCGTCATAGGGTTCGTTGTCGCCGACGACGAGGGACTGGTCCTGCGCCAACATATCGATCAGCGGCCGCGCCACGCGGTCGTCGCGGTCCCACAGGACGCCGACATGCCAGGGGCGGACAAAACCCTGCATCACCGGCGTGAAGGAATGCACGGAGAAGATGAATGGCGCCTGGCCCGAGGCGTGCGCCACGGAGGCGATCATAGCGCCGACGGCGTCATGGTAGGGCCGGTAGAAGCGGTCGAGCCGCCGCTCGCGTTCCTCCCGGGCAATCGGATAGTTTCCCGGCACCACGGTCCCGTCATAGAGCTGACGGATCATGGTGGGGTCGTCCTCGCCCCGGTTGGGGTCGATCAACAGCCGCGAGAAACCGGCAAGCACGGCCGGCACGCCGAGCRGTGCCGCGAGCTCGCGCGTCACCGTCTCGACGCCGATGTCATAGGCGATGTGACGCTCGAATTCGGACGCCGRCAAACCGAGGCTGCCATACTCCTCCGGCAGGTCGCGGCGGGCGTGGTCGGCCAGAAGCACGACGCCTTTCTTGCGGTCGCCCTCGACAATGTCGAATGGCGTGAAAACTGTGGATCGGGTCATCGGCTGAAAAGGGGATGGCGGCTGCGATGTGGTATCGTCATTCCACGAAGAGGACGCTGGCGCAATGCCGTTGTTTGGCCAAGGTTTCCGCAAAAATCCCCTGCGCGGGGAGAATTTGCGCGACGGGCCCTTCTAAATCGATTGGAATTGAACAAAACGGCGCGTTGACATGCGACCGGAGTTTGCTGAAAAGGGGCTTCGAGAGATGCAAATGTGGTTCGCAAGGGAATCTGCGATGGGTTTTGCCGGCCGGTTGCGCAAGCGCCTGGCCGTGCCGTTGCTGATCATCGGCGCGGGATCGTGCGCGGTTTTCGCGACCTCGCCGGCCCGGGCCGACTTCCGCGTTTGCAACGCAACGCAAAATCTGGTGGGCGTCGGCATCGGCTATCGCGCCAAGGCCGGCTGGATCACCGAGGGCTGGTGGCACATCGAAGGATCGACCTGCAAGACGCTCATCGAGGGTCCRCTGTCATCAAGGTTTTACTATCTTTATGCAGAAGACGCCGAACGCGGCGGGCGCTGGGATGGCCCGATCAACATGTGCGTCGCCGAAAAAGAGTTCAAGATCGCCGGCGTGAATGATTGCGTCGCCCGGGGCTTCCAGCGCGCCGGATTCCAAGAATATGACACGGGCGAGCAGGCCAGCTGGATGGTCCAGCTGACCGACGAGCCCGCAACGGGAGGCGCGCCAGCGGCGGCCCCCGCTCCGGGAACAAACAGTCAATGAGACGTAACCGCAAGGTCAAGATCCTCGCCACCATCGGTCCGGCTTCCTCCTCCGAAGAGATGCTGAGAAAGCTCTTCGAAGCCGGTGCCGATGTCTTCCGCATCAATATGAGCCACACCGATCACGAGCTGATGCGCACGCTCGTCGGTCGCATCCGCGCCGTCGAGGCCGCCGTCGGCCGGCCGATCGGCATCCTCGCCGACCTGCAGGGGCCGAAGCTCAGGGTCGGCAAGTTCGCCAACGTCAAGGAAGCGTTGACCGTCGGCCAGACCTTCACCCTCGACGACAATCCGGAACCGGGCACGTCCAGCCGTGTCTACCTGCCGCATCCGGAAATCCTGAGCTCGGTCGAGGCCGGTCACCGACTTTTGATCGACGACGGCAAGCTGGAGCTGAAGGCGGTGAAGGCCGACGGCAAGTCGATCACCTGCACGGTCGTCGCCGGCTCGGGCATTTCCGACAAGAAGGGCGTCAGCCTGCCCGACACCGATCTGCCGGTCGGCGCGCTGACCGAGAAGGATCGTGCCGATCTCGACGCGGTGCTTGCCACCGGCGTCGACTGGGTGGCGCTGTCCTTCGTGCAGYGGCCGGAAGACCTGGCGGAGGCCCGCAAGATCGCGCGCGGCCGCGCGCTGATCATGGCCAAGATCGAGAAGCCCCAGGCGGTTGYCCGGCTCCCCGAGATCATCGAACTCTCCGACGCGCTGATGGTCGCCCGCGGCGATCTCGGCGTCGAGATGCCGGTCGAGGCGGTGCCCGGCATCCAGAAGCAGATCACCCGCGCGGCGCGCCGTGCCGGCAAGCCGGTGGTGATCGCCACGCAGATGCTGGAATCGATGATCACCGCGCCCGTGCCGACCCGCGCCGAGGTCTCCGACGTGTCGATCGCCGTCTTCGAAGGCGCGGACGCGATCATGCTTTCGGCCGAATCCGCGGCCGGCGCCTATCCGGTCGAGGCGGTCGCCATGATGAACCGCATCGCCACCAAGGTCGAAACCGATCCGACCTATGCCGGCATCATCAACGCGCAGCGCTCGGAGCCCGAGGCGACCGGGGCCGACGCCATTTCGCTCGCCGCGCGCGAGATCGCCGAGACGCTGAAACTGTCGGCGATCATCYCCTACACCGCGTCGGGCACCACCGGCCTGCGCGCCGCGCGCGAGCGCCCGCAGGTGCCGATCGTGGCGCTGTCGCCGATCCTCAACACCGCGCGCCGCCTGTCGCTCTTGTGGGGCACGCACTGTGTCGTCTCAGAGGATGCCACCGATCTCGACGACATGGTCGACCGGGCCTGCCGGATCGCACTGGAAGAAGGTTTCGGCAAGCCTGGCGACCRGGTGATCATCACCGCCGGCGTGCCGCTGAGAACGCCTGGWTCGACCAATATGCTGCGCATTGCCTATGTCGGGTCGGATACGCATTAGGGCGTGCCGATATTCGGGTCAGGCCGGCCTAACCCGAATATCGGCACACCTAACCGTACTTGCCGTGGCATTCAGGAGCTGATTCCCGAGGTTTCAGGTCGGCGCGAGCTCGGCATCGGGCACTTTGATGTCCGGGCATTGGCCGTCATGATAGGCATCGCCGGYGATCCGCCCCTCCACGGTTCTGGCCATCGCTTGTAGATCGACATCTTTGCCCGCGACTTTCTGGATCGCGCCGAGGACGAGGTCGGGCGCGGTCCAGTCTGGCTTGTGGCCGAGATTGCGGACCCAGACCAACTCGGCGCCGGGAATGTCGCGCTCGAGRCCGACGGAATGGATCGTGGCGTAGACCACCWTGTCGCGGTCGCCCGAGATGACGACGGTCGGCGCCTTGATCTCGCGGTATGAGGGTGAGGCGGCGTGGACATAGTCGTAGAGCTGAGCGACATCGCGGGCGTTGGCGCGGAAGGCGGATGGCCTGAGCACCAGCGGGATCGAGGCGTCGTCGATATAGAACTCCGGCACTTTGTTKGGTGAAAAGACGCAAGCGGTGGCATCRCCGATCCGCAGCATGCCGGCCGGATAAGCGAGCGTTTCGGAAAACAGCCAGCCGATCACCGGCGTGGCGGCGAGCTTGTAATACCAGGCGGTCGCGCCGCCCGGCCATGGATGCGTGRCGGGCGAGACGAAGACCAACCCCAACGTCTTTTCGGGATGCCGGCGGGCGAAGGCCGTGGTGATCGCGCCGCCGAAGGAATGGGCGGCGATGACCGCCTTTTCGATGCCCAAGCGGTCCATCAGCGCGGCGATCGTGTCCGCCTGCGCGGCAAGCGTCTCATTGTCGCCGCGCGCCGACCAGCCGAAACCCGGGCGGTCGAGGAACAGCATCTCGGCGCGCCCCTCGAGCAGCGGCTTCAGCGGCAGCATCTGGTCCTTGAGATTGGCGCTGGCGCCATGGATGAAGACGACCGGCGGCAGATCGGCCCCGGCCGGCGCCGGGATATGGACATGGTGGATGCGCGCGCCCCTGATCTCGGCGAACGCGCCGACGGGCGGATTGCGACGCTCGATCGACCAGACGCCGGCGCGGGTGACGCCGGCGAGGGCAAAGAAAAACGCGACGAGGAAGAGGAGAGCGGCGCAGATGAGGTTCATGGGGGGAGATACGGGCGAGGGGCGGAATTAGTTTAGGCAGTAGGCAGTAGGCAGTAGGCAGTAGGCAGTAGGCAGTAGGCAGTAGGCAGTAGGCAGTAGGCAGTAGGCAGTAGGCAGTAGGCAGTAGGCAGTAGGGCTCTCTTCCCCTACTGCCTACTGCCCAATCCCTACTGCCTAAATTCCCTCGCCGGCCAGCTCTTCCGAGAGCGTCGAGACCTGGTCCTGGGCGCTGCGCATCATCGGGTAGATCGCCAGCACCTTCTGCCAGGCTTCCAGCGCCGACTGCTTGTGGCCGGTCTCGGTCATGATCTGGGCGAGGCCGGAGAGCGCRCCGAAATGGCGCGGCTCGAGCTGCAAGGTGCGGTCGATATCGGCCATCGACTTCCCGTAGTTCTTCATCAGGAAATGCACAGTGGCACGGCGGTTCCAGCCTTCGGCATAGTCGGGCTGCAAGGTCACGACCTGGTCGAGGAAATCGAGGGCGACGTCGAATTTCTGGTCTTCCGTCGCCTTCTGCGCCCACTGCATCATCAGGTCGATCGAGGCGCTGCCCGACTGGCTCCATTCGTTCCAGATGCGGCCGGCGATGCGCTCGGCCGCCTTCTCGTTGCGCTCGCGCTTCAGCTCGGTAAAGAGCTGGTCGAGGCGGCCCTGCTTGGTCGGAGCGGCCGGCGGCGGCGTGGCGGCGGGCGGCGGCGCGGCATCCGGAGGCAGCGCGCCCGGCACCTCTTCGGCTCCCGCAGGCAAGCCGGAAAGCAAAAGGGCGGTGAAAAATGCAAAAAGAATCCGCATCGCCGGAATCTAGTCCCGGACGGCGGATCGTCAAAGTGATTTTAGCGTGAGAGCGCCGGCGAACCGGCAATCGACATCAGCGCGGCCTGGTCTCTTCGCATGCCGCTTCCTTTTCGGGCGACATGCATCAAGCCGCGCGCAAGGCTCAGCCCTGGCGCGCCTTGTAGCGCGGAGCGGTCTTGTTGATGATGTAGATGCGTCCCTTGCGGCGAACCAGCCGGTTGTCGCGGTGACGCGCCTTGAGCGCCTTGAGCGAATTCTTGATCTTCATGGTCTTGCCTGTTCGGTCAGGGCCCGTCCCGGGCCGAATTTTAAAGGCGCGCCCGAAAAAAGCGCGCCTTTGAACTTGGCGTGGCTCATAAACGAGGAGTGTCGTCCGTGTCAACCACGTGACGATGTCCGAATGCCACAAGTGGGCCGGCATATCAAATATTCGCCATCCCGGCGACGCGCCATTGCGCGACTCGAAAGCGGCTGGAATGGTGCGATCTCGGCGAAACGACCGGAGATTGCACATGCGCCGCATGTTTCTGCCTGCCTGTCTGGTCTTGCTTGCGACAGCCCCGGCCGCTTGGGCGGAAGACTGCGACCRCAACGACGATAGTCAGTCGATGCTGAATATCTGCGCCGATGCCGACTACCAGGCCGCCGACGCCAAGCTCAACGCCGCCTACAAGAACATCGTCGGCAGCAACGATCAGGCCTCGAACAAGCTCTTGCAGACGGCGCAACGCGCCTGGATCGCTTTCCGCGACGCCGAATGCGCCTATTCGACCGCCGACAGCGAGGGCGGCTCCATCCATCCGATGGAGGTATCGCAGTGCCTGACCAAGCTCACCAACGAGCGCATCAAGCAGCTCACGTCCGACGCCAACTGCAAGCTCAGCGATCCGAGCTGCGCCGGCTCGGACGCGAGCGGCGGCGACCAGGATATGCAATAGCTATCGCGGCCTGATGAGGCGCGTGAAATGGCCCATCTTGCGGCCGGGGCGCGATTCGGCCTTGCCGTAAAGATGCAGCATCAGATCGGGTTCGTTRAGCAGGGYCGGCACCCTCAGCATGTCGTCGCCGATCAGGTTTTCCATCACGCAATCAAAATGGCGGGCAGGMGAGCCCAGCGGCAGGCCGGTGACGGCGCGGATATGCTGCTCGAACTGCGAGACGACGCAGGCGGCTTCCGTCCAGTGGCCGGAATTGTGGACGCGCGGCGCCAGCTCGTTGGCCAGAAGCGAACCGTCGGCAAGCACGAAGAATTCGACGCCGATGACGCCGACATAGTCGAGCGCGGAGAGGATTTTGGCGGCCGCGTCCTTGGCGGCCGCCGCTGTCGCCGGATCAATCGCGGCTGGAAGCGTCGAGGTGCGCAGGATGCCTTCGCGGTGGACGTTTTCCGCCGGATCGTAAGCCGCGACGGATCCGTCCAGCCCACGCGCGGCGATCACCGAAATCTCGCGCTCGAAGGCGACGAGCGATTCGAGGATCAGCGGCACATTGCCCATGGCCTCGCAGACACCGGCAAAACCGGCCGTTTCCATGTTGCGGAAGACGCGTTGGCCCTTGCCGTCATAGCCCATGCGGCGGGTCTTCAGCACGCCGCTGCCGTTGAACGTCTTGAGCGCCTCGGTCAGCTGGTCGTCATTGCCGACCGGACGGAACTCCGCCGTCGGGATGCCGATACCGTTGAGGAAACTTTTCTCGGTCAGGCGATCCTGCGCCACTTCGAGCGCGCGGGCCGGCGGATAGACCGGAACCCTCGCCGCCAACGCTTCGGCAGCGGCGACCGGAACATTCTCGAATTCGTAGGTGACGACGGCGCTGGAGGCAGCCAGATCGGCAAGCGCTGCCGGATCGTCATAGGCGGCGACGATCTGCCGGTTCGCGACCTGCGCGGCCGGGCAGTCGGGCTGGGGCTCCAACACGACGACGCGATAGCCGAGGCGCGCTGCGGCCATCGCCAGCATTCGGCCGAGCTGGCCGCCRCCGATGATGCCGATGGTCGATCCCGGAGCGAGATTCACGGCGTGTCCGTCGGTTCGGCGGCGACCTTGGCGGTCTGCGCAGAGCGCCAGGCGTCGAGCCGGGCTGCAAGCTTGTCGTCGTTCAGTGCCAGCACGGCGGCGGCGAGAAGGGCGGCGTTCGCCGCGCCCGCCTTGCCGATGGCCAGCGTGCCGACCGGGATGCCGGCCGGCATCTGCACGATGGAAAGCAGCGAGTCCTGGCYCGACAGCGCCTTGGATTCGACGGGAACGCCGAAGACCGGCAGCGGCGTCATCGCCGCCGTCATGCCGGGCAGGTGCGCCGCGCCGCCGGCGCCGGCGATGATCACCTTGTAGCCGGCGGCCTTGGCGCCCTTGGCGAATTCATAGAGACGGTCGGGGGTCCGGTGCGCCGAGACGATCAGCCGCTTGTGCGGGATGCCCAGCGCCTCGAGCGTCTCCGCGGCCTGGCGCATCGTCGCCCAGTCGGACTGGCTGCCCATGATGATGGCGACGTCGGCACGCTGATCGGTCAAGGCTTCGCTCCCCGGCGACAAAGGCGCGCCTTAGCGGAATTCGCCTGCTGCCGCAAGGATTGTCGATGCCTGCAGTCCTTTCGGCCGGCGCGGTCCACGGCCTTGGCCGTCGCCTCAGCTCAGGCGATGATGTCGGGGATGATGCGGTCTTCCAGCGCCGACAGCCGGTCTTTCAGCATCAGCTTCTTTTTCTTCATGCGCTGGATCTGAAGCGGGTCGCAGCCTGTGGCGATCATCGCGTTGATGGCGGCGTCGAAATCGGCGTGTTCCTGTTTGAGCCGGGAATATTCGAGGCGTATTTCAGCCTGTTCCTGTTCGGACATTATCTACCGTTTTGCGTATGCATCGCCCAATCGGGCTGGTTGGGCGGGACCGGTTGGTGACCGGCGCGCAGCCCTTATCACATTTCACTTTGTCGTGGAATGCTACCACGTGGCATTCGACATCGAGATTGGTTGGTGGCAAACTATCATCGTGCCGTCACAGTCGCAACCTGCGGTGGAGGCGCCCRCGACGGCTGCAATCGAGGAAACCATGAAAGGGAGAACCAATCATGTCTCTTGCATCCCATCTTGATGAGCTGYAGCGAAAGCACGGCGATATCGAGCGCGAACTTATCGACGCGATGAACCATCCTTCGGTAGACGACCTCGAGATCGCCACTCTCAAGCGGCGCAAGTTGGCAATCAAGGACGAGATTGAAAAGCTGAAGGTGAAACCGACCGCACACTGAAACTCCTCTAGGCACCATAACCGCTCCCGCCGCGGTGCAGCCTCCCGGTGGCAAGAAATGCCACCGGCTGGTGTTTTACGCTGAATTTCCCGACCGCTTTGGGCGCCATTCGGCAGGCCGATGCTTCCTTTTGAGCCGCGCGGCGGCAAATTGGGAGCAGCGGATTTGACGGCCTTGCCTGCCGGTTGCCATTGACAAGCCATCTTTGCTCCGCCACCTCATGCCCGGAACTTTCAGATGAAGGCGGCCGGCATGACCGGATATTTTTCCTCTCCCTTTCCGCGGCGCAACTCGGTCGGCGTGTCGGTCGGCGGCGTGATCGTCGGCGGCGGCGCCCCGGTCGTCGTGCAGTCGATGACCAACACCGACACGGCCGATGTCGATCAGACCGTTGCCCAGGTCGCGGCGCTGCACCGCGCCGGCTCGGAAATCGTGCGCATCACGGTCGACCGCGACGAGAGCGCGGCCGCGGTTCCGCGCATTCATGAGCGGCTGCTGAGGCTCGGCATCGACGTGCCGCTGGTCGGCGATTTCCACTATATCGGCCACAAGCTGCTCGCCGATCATCCGGCCTGTGCCGAGGTGCTGGCGAAATATCGCATCAACCCTGGCAATGTCGGCTTCAAGGACAAGAAGGACCGGCAGTTCGCGGCCATCGTCGAGATGGCGATCAAACACGACAAGCCGGTGCGCATCGGCGTCAACTGGGGCTCGCTCGACCAGGAGCTCTTGACCCGGCTGATGGACGACAACCAGGCGAAGGGCTCGCCGCTCACCGCGCAGGAAGTGACGCGCGAGGCGATCGTGCAGTCGGCGATCCTGTCGGCGGAGATGGCCGAAGAGATCGGGCTTGGCCGCGACAAGATCATCCTGTCGGCCAAGGTCAGCGGCGTGCAGGATCTGATCGCCGTCTATACCGAGCTCGCCACCCGCTCCGACCATGCGCTGCATCTGGGTCTCACCGAGGCGGGCATGGGCACCAAGGGCATCGTCGCCTCTTCCGCCGCGATGGGCATCCTCCTGCAGCAGGGCATCGGCGACACGATCCGCATCTCGCTGACRCCGGAGCCGAATGGCGATCGCACCCGCGAGGTGCAGGTGTCGCAGGAACTCTTGCAGACCATGGGTTTCCGGCAGTTCGTGCCGATCGTCGCGGCTTRCCCCGGCTGCGGGCGCACGACGTCCACCGTGTTCCAGGAACTCGCCCAGAGCATCCAGGCCGACATCCGCAAGAACATGCCGATGTGGCGCGAGAAATATCCCGGCGTCGAGAACCTCAAGGTCGCGGTGATGGGCTGCATCGTCAACGGYCCGGGCGAATCCAAGCACGCCGATATCGGCATATCGCTGCCCGGCACCGGCGAGACGCCGACGGCGCCGGTCTTCATCGACGGCAAGAAGGYGGYGACGCTGYGCGGACCCTCGATCGCGCAGGATTTCGAGAAGATGGTCGGCGACTATATCGAGCAGCGCTACGGACACGGCAAGGCGGCGGCCGAGTAGGCCATGCACCGTTTCCTCACGGTGACCCTGGCCTTGCTTTGCTRCCTGAGTTGGGTGGCGGCCGCTTCGGCGGATCCGCCGCAGTCGAAATCGGCTGCCAAACGGCTGATCAGCCGTGTCTGCGATCTGATCGAAACCCAGGCCCGACAGAATGGCCTGCCCAAGGATTTCTTTGCCAGGCTGATCTGGAAGGAAAGCCGTTTCGATCCGAACGCGGTGAGCCCGGTCGGCGCGGAAGGCATCGCGCAATTCATGCCCGGCACCGCCAAGATGCGAGGCCTGGCCAATTCCTTCGACATCGAGCAGGCGATCCCGRCCTCGGCGAAATATCTCGCCGAGATGAAGGCGGGCTACGGCAATCTCGGCCTCGCGGCGGCGGCCTACAATGCCGGCGAGAACCGCGTGTCGCGCTGGCTCGCCTCCGGCGGCTTCCTGCCGATGGAGACGGAAAGCTATGTCTTCGACATCATGGGCGAGCCCGTCGACAAGTTCTCCGACAAATCCTATGCCGGCGCCGTCCAGCCGCTCGATCCCAAGATGAGCTTCGCGGTCGCCTGCCGCCGGCTGCCGGTGATCATGTCACGGACCGTCRCCATGGCCTCGATCAACGTCAAGCCGTGGGGCGTGCAGGTGGCGGGCAATTTCCGCCGCTCGGCGGCGATCGGCCAATGGCTGAGGGTCAAAAGCCGATTCCCGGCGCTGCTCGYCAGCCATGATCCGGTGGTGAGCCGGGTGCGCACGCCGATCGGTCGCCGCGGCATCTACGCAGTCAGGATCGGCGCCGACTCGCGCGGCGAAGCCAACGGCATCTGCGACAAGCTGCAAAGCGTCGGCGGGGCGTGCGTGGTGATGCGCAACCGGTAGTAGTAAGTTGGAAAGTCCGAGACGTCGGCGGGACAGCACCCCCTCTGTCCTGCCGGACATCTCCCCCGCAAGGGGGGAGATCAGATGTCGCGCCGGCCTTCGCCAATCGCCAACGTTRCATGACCGAGCGAGGCGCTGAAACTGCCAATCTCCCCCCGTTCACGGCAGGGCTGTCCGGGGAAAGTTAGACATAGTCGAGGCTCATCTGATCGGGAGAGCAACGGGAGTGCCTTCGACTTGGATTGACGGGCGGCGGTT
>NZ_MDDT01000059.1:0-46986 GCF_001854815.1 Mesorhizobium sp. LCM 4576 | reverse complement strand
AGGTAGGCGAGATCGGCGATGTGGTCCTCACAAAGGATGGCAAGGTTGACGCGGTCATCGTCGATGTCGGCGGTTTCCTCGGCATCGGTGAAAAGGAAGTGGCCGTAGGCATGGACAAGCTTTCATTCATGCAAGATCGCAGCGGCAGCAAATACCTCTATACTAATTTCACCAAGGATCAGTTGGAGGCCCAGCCCGCGTACGACAAAAGCACATGGGCCGAAAACCGCAACAGCCAGCGCATGATTGTGCAATAGTCATTCGAGGGCCGCTCCGATCCCGAGCGGCCCTCGCCACCGATCGACTTTCCGACGGCACACGTTCGAGCACGCTGCCGACGCGAGCCGTGTCCGTGATGCGGGCTGATGCTGGCGTCTCTCGGGAAGCCTGGGGTAAAGCGCAAACCCAATCTTGCCTCACCGCATCCGACGCCGTCCCTTGATTCACGCAGATGCCGGCCCGTGCGCCAGGTTGAGCCGRATGCCCACGGCGCGCCATGAAGCTCGGGAATGGCAGATTTTATCGCGCGCAGCCAATGAACTCAGTTTGCTGCCGATGGGATTTCGTCCGCGGCCGTCACGTTCCGGCCAGCCACCTGGCCGGCGCCGGTTGCCGCTCGGTCGCCGTCCGTGTGGTCTCCTGACTTGCCCCCCAGTTGCACAGAGCTTTCGCGACAAGGCCTGAGGGCCCACGGAAGCGACCGAGCCCGCCGCCCACACATATCTGCGACTGTCGTGGAATAGTTTCTGCTCGGGATCGGTAGATGCAGCAACGAGGTGAAGTTTGTCCGTGCTCGCCACTTTGAACAATTTTCGGATGCTCATGCCGAGCGTTTCTCGGGCTGCAATATGGAAGACGAGCGCTCGAGGATCTGCACCGAAGCGCTCAAGGCCGAAACTTCTGCCTCTCGGACCMAGCATCCCCCTACCCCGCATCTTGATCTGGATCGCCCCCGCCGAGAAAACCCCATCATCTCGGTCGATCGACCGATCGCCACACGACCAGCATCCACGAGGGCGCTGGAAAGCAACCTGAGACACRGGCGTCTCAAAGGGAGGAAACTATGGAACAAACATTTTCGCAACGCTTCGACGCTTACCAACCGTCAAAGAAGCTGTGGTTCTGGACGGTGGTATGTGCCGTTGTGCTGACGATGATCGTCGGCTTCACGGCCGGAGGCTGGACGACGGCTGGAACGGCGGCGGAGATGGCCAAGACATCGGCCATCAAGGCAAAGGCCGAGCTGGCAGCCAATCTGTGCGTCCAAAAATTTATTACAGCGTCGAATGCCAGCGACAACCTCGCCAAGCTGAAGGAAACCTCTTCTTATCAGCGAGACAGCTTCATCAGCGATGGCGGATGGGTGAAGCTGGCCGGGATAAAAAAGGATGTGCCGGGTGCGGCGGATCTGTGTGCCGACAAACTGTCGGCGATGGACACGATCCCGACGAACAGCGTGGCTCAGGAGAACACCAAAAGCTGATGACTTTGGTTCGCCCCGGCCGACGGTGTGTCGCCGGGCGCTACTCGCGACGGAGGCGCAGCCATGGACGAAGCGTGGTTTTCAAGGCCCGTGCCAGTGGCTAACGGCATATCAGGGGAGATCAACAACGTCCTCAATGCCAACCAGGCGATCGACCTGCTTACCAGGCACTGGCGCGGCGCGGGAAGCCAGAAGCACAAGACGGCGCTGCGAGCCTGCCGGCAGGCTATGAACGGCGGTATCGCGGCCGACCTTGCCAGGGACGCTTTGATCGACGCGGCTCGAGAGGCGCACATGCTCGTCGAGTAAGCAGCCCGTCGTCATGGCAAAACGCGTARCTCCGTTCGGTTTCCTGCCGGCCAGACGGCAAACTGGCTGTCGCGRGCGGCTTGCCTTCGTCYGTGGCGTCCTTGCAATTCTGTTGCTCGCRGCGTCGGCCAACACCACGGGCGCCCTGCGAGCGGACGCTGGCTCGTTTCCCCTGCCTCGTTTCGTCTCGCTAAAGGCTTCGTCCGCCAATCTGCGGGTTGGGCCAGGTGTCGGCTATACTATCGAATGGGTCTTCAAACGACGTGGCATCCCCCTGGAGATCTATCAGGAGTACGGCAATTGGCGACGGGTGAGAGATTGGGACGGAAGCTCCGGCTGGATCCATCACTCGCTCCTGTCAGGGCGCAGAACCGGCGTCGTCGCCCCCTGGTCCAGGCAGCCGCTTGCCTTGTACGCGAAGCCGGCGGCGGACAGCGCCATCCTTGCGTGGCTCGAGCCGCGCGTGGAAGTCGAGCTGACCCGATGCGACGGACAATGGTGCGCGGTCGCATCGCGTGCCTCAACGGGTTTCATGAAACAAACCGGGCTATGGGGCGTCTACCYGGGCGAAGTGCTCTAACCTGGTGCTTCTGGATGGCCGAGCGAACGGTGTTGATTTCAGGMGGAGGAATTGCCGGACCGGCACTGGCTTTTTGGCTTGCAGCCGCCGGATTCCGGCCGACGCTGATCGAACGGGCGCCCCAATTGCGCACTGGGGGCTATGTCATTGATTTTTGGGGCCTTGGCTATGACATCGCCTCGTGGATGGGCCTTGAGGCAGATATCAATCGCCTAGGATATCACGTGCGCGAAATGCGCATCGTGGGTGAGAACGGCAAGCGCGTCGGAGGCTTTGGCACGGACGTCTTCGGCGAACTGACAAACGGCCGCTACGTGACCCTCGCACGCAGCGATCTCTCGCGACTGCTCTTCAAAAAGATCAAAGACACCACCGAAGTCATTTTCGACAATGAGATCGTTGGGCTCGAAGAAAACTCGCACGGTGTTCGGGTGCAACTGGAACGTGGAGGCGAACGCGACTACTCGCTGGTAGTCGGCGCCGATGGCTTGCATTCAGGCGTTCGGCGGCTCGCGTTCGGACCGCAGCATCAGTTTGAGAAGAAGCTCGGCTACGCCGTCGCGGCATTCGAGGCCGAGGGCTACCGGCCACGCGATGAAGACGTGTATTTGATGTACGGCCTGCCGGGGCGGATGCTCGGCCGTTTCACGTTGCATGGCAACCRCACCCTTTTCCTGTTCGTCTTCACCGTTGGTGAGAGTCCGTTGCCAACGGCGCTGGACCTGCAAAAGGAAATGCTGCGCAACAAGTATGCCGATGGCGGATGGGAATGCCCACGCATCCTGGAGGAACTGGGTCATACCGATGAGCTCTACTTCGACAGCGTCAGCCAGATCGCGATGAACAGATGGGCCAAAGGTCGCGWAGTGTTGACCGGCGATGCCGCCTTTTGCGTTTCCCTGCTAGCTGGGCAGGGCTCGGCGCTGGCCATGATTTCCGGCTATGTTCTGGCAGGGGAACTCTTAAAGGCCGATGGTCGACATGAGGAGGCTTTCGGTCGCTACGAAGCGCTTTTGCGGAACTACATACGAACCAAGCAGCAGGGAGCAGCGAGATTCGCGAGCGCCTTGGCGCCCAGGACGCGGCTCGGACTTTTGTTCCGCAACCTGGTGACAAAGGCTTTCTTAATACCCGGCCTGGCGCGTCTGGTGATCGGAAAAGAAATTACTGACGCACTGCACCCCCCCGACTATCGCTGGCGTTAGCCGGTCCCGGCTGCAGCACTACACCTCTCTCTTCGGAAAGCGATTCCCGAACCCGTTGCCTGGCGGACGATCGGGGTGCAAGCCTCCACTTCCTGGAAGACGAGTTGCCGCTGCTCTGGTCGGTGCCCTTCCCGGGTCATGCGGATGAATGCCAAGCCTGGCGGCGGAGACCGCCGTTTGATCCTCATTTTCAGTTCTTTGCCGCGAGCTTGGCTGGGCGGATCCAGCGCCGTGCCTGTGTTAGGGTAGGCTTTTCCTCAAGGACAGGCATGGCAGGCATCTCGCGGAAATACCCCATGCTGCGGCGCTCGCGGGCAGGACTTCGCGTCGCATCCGGCAACCGCGCGTTGTTTTCTGAGCTGGAGCCATATCGACCGGATTGATCAGCGTGCCGTTCGCGGCTCTCGGATGTGTGCGGCGATGTTGGGCTACGGCACGGCTGGCCTCGTTTCGCGCGAGCCTCTTTATCACGCGCTATCGCGCGTGTTCGTGGCCGAGGCGATCCGGGGGCGCAGGCTGGATGGCGCTGACGATGCAGTAAAAGCCTAGTCAGGACAGCAAAACACTTGCGTTCGACCGATTAGAAATGGCCGCTCCAACCGGATTTCGAGGAACGGCGCCGATGGGTGTCAGCTCTGCGGTCAACAACGAGCGTGATTTTCTATCAGCCACCGCCGGCGTCTGAGTTCCAGTCAAATGAAGCAAGGCCTCACAGCACCCAGCGGAACGCTCGCCTCAGCTCAGCAGTGYCGTCTTTGTCATACCATCGCCCGTGCGAGATGATGACACGCTCCGGATGCCAGGCCAGCATCTCTTGGACTGCCATGCGCAGCGCTCTGCGGCGTCGGAAGAAGCTCAATCGCATGTCGATCGGTGCCTTGCCGTCGGGGTCGGCGGCGCCTGCGAGTCTTACGAACAGTCTCAAGAACCAGCTGTGTATCCGCTTCGGCTCGAAGTTCTCGATCAGGTCGGTGAGGATCAGGGTTCGCGTGGCGCGGTGGAACAACACAGCTTCCGTCAGCACATCGCCTCGAACGACCAAAAGGTCGACTTCGCCAGGCCATGGCGAGTGCCGCCCCACCAGAAGCCGGTCCACGGCAATCGGACGCTTGGCCCGCTTCTGCAAACCGCGCACGGCCATAACTTCGGCATTGGGAATGGSCGCCTTCCAGTCCGGTACCCACCAATAGTGCAGCGAGTTCGGAGCAATCAAAAATCGGACCGGGCCGAGCACATCGACCGCCGATCGCAGCGCCGGGGTCAGAGCTACCGGCGAGTGGAGCGCCAGATCGCCATTGCGGAGCCGCAGAACTGTCATACGGGTACTGAAGGGAAATCTCATCAGGCCGAGGTCAAAGTCTATCGGCGGTCCATCCACGATCCACACGTCCGGTGCGACCGGCTTGAGMAGATTGATCGGCTCGTACAGGTTCAACGCGGACTGGCCGTTCAAAGTTTCCTCAGGGCTCGGCATCAGCTCTCAATCCTTCGGAGTGGCTCGGCGTGGGTCAGCAACCACTTCCGCGCTGGCGCGCCGCCAGCCATTCACGAACAGCCAGGCGGACGACTTCCGATCTTGCGACCCTCATTTCGGCGGCGGCTGCGACCAACGCCGCTTCGACGCCGGCGTCGAAGGACATCGACCCGGTTTCTCGCAGCATTGCCGCGGCGCGGATCTCGGAAGGCGCATCATCAAGGGCGAGCGCGTCTCGGGCGTCTGATCCGCTCGTCATGACCGCAACTCCGGCCGCTCGTTGGCCTGAGTGTCATCGTAGCTCCGGATGGCAACAACCCTGTCCTTCCTGATCGTGGCGAGCACGAGACGGCAACCTTGCGGATAGTAGCGCGGCAGCGCCGCAGCCTGTTCGGCAATAACAGCACCGTTGAAGCCGCRCAGCTCGCCTCCGAGCAGCCAATCTTCGCGATCGTTTGCGCCAACCACCGCGATGTAGTCTCCATCGCAGGGATAGCCGATGAGCCCAACTTCTTCGTAGTCTTCAAGCTTGCGGATGGCGTTTGCTGCACTCAAGCCGGACACCTCTCGGTACAAGATCGGACACAAACACATCTGGAACGGCCCGGAACCCCCCACCTCGATGCCGGGCCGCAAGGAAGTATCCGCGCGGGCGCACTTCCCAAGTGCCATGACGCGGATTCACGATCCGCCCCGCGACAGCGTCTCGTTTGCACAGGCAACAAACGGGACAGTCGAATTCTGTTGCCTGGCCTGCGACAGCCACATCCTTCGGTTCTCCTCGGAGAGCCCCTTCATTGCGACGCGCGCTGCCGAAGTGATTTCAAAGGGGCCGCAACAAGCGCATTGGAACTCGACCTTGCGCAGCGCGATATCAGCCTCCAAGGCGGCGCCAGCACAGATCGGACATTTTGAGGGATAATATCGTCTCTCAAACGACAAAATGTTCATCACACGAGCCTTCTTCGGGCCTTATCGAGAGCGACGCACCGAGACCGAGGCCGCCGCTGCGCCGATGGTGGAGGATGGGAACGCGCGTCAACGTTAGGCGACGATCAACCTCGAGTCTTGGGAGCAACATTCCTGCGCGTGGCGACTTCAATCTGCTTTGCTTCCACCTCGAGCCGGTCCGGCGCGGCGGATCCCATCAAGGCATAGGCGGTGCCTCCAGACTGCCAGTAGACCGTTGGCACGCGTCCGTCCGTTGCCGGGGTGGGAGGCACTGCGTCCTCGCCATTCATGGGGGCTGCCACCAGCGTGATGCGACCAACGCTTGGCGTATCTGCCGTGACGACGAGGCTTTGTTTCCCGTTCCACGGCTGCACCTGGACGTCCTTCACCACCCACACCGACGGCAGGGTCGGCATGCTGACGTTGACGGCACCGACCAGCCGTTCGATCTTGTCCTGCTTCGGCTCGACGCCTCTCTCCGGGCCCGCATTCAGTTGCGCGACCCGCAACGCGTCTCGTGCGGCCAAGATGAAGGTCTCATCAGCCGTCTTGCCGCCTTRGCGGAGCGGCACAGTCAACGAGTTCGCGCCCCAGCCGATCGCAACCAGCACGACGGCGGCGACCTGGAGCCTCAGTAGTGCCAACATCTTTCCGCGGCGAAAGGCACTCTCCAGTCGCTTCGCCTTCTCCATGCTCGCGGCAGGCGGAAACAGCCGCTGTGGCTGTGAGGCGCGCAACGCCTCCATACGTTGTGCATGAGCAAAGACCTCCGCCGCCAGCTCCGGCTCACGTGCGAGGCGGGCTTGCAGGTCCGATCTCTGCGACGCTGAAAGCTCACCGTCCAGAAGGCGACCGATATCCTCTTCGGAAATCCCATCAGTAGGCCGCATCGCGCCCTCCCACGATCTTGAGACGGGAAGACCCGTCCTCTTTGTCTTCCAGGTTATGCTTCAACGCCGCTCGGGCGCGGCTGAGGCGCGACATCACGGTCCCTGCCGGCACGCCCAGAAGATTGGCGGTCTCTGAATATGTGAACCCCAGCACCGCAACCAGATGCAGTATCTCCGCTTGCTCGGCCGGCATTCGCGTCAGCGCCCTTTGTACCTTCGCGAGTTCAGCCGAATGCTCCTGCGAGGGCGGCAAGGCCGATTCTGCTACTTCCGCAAATGATGCCATGCGCTGCCGGGTGGCAACGGCCCGGCTGGCGTTCGTGAGGAATGTGTTGCRCACGATGGTGATGAGCCAGGGCAGCAAGGGACGTGAGGTATCGTAGCTGGCGGCCATCGTCAGTGCGCGGGCAAGCGCCTCCTGGACCAAGTCGTCCGCATCAGAATCGTTGCCGGTGAGGACGCGACCGTAACGCCAAAGATCCTCGAGGTGCGGTATGACGTCCAACCTGGTTTTCATATCACCAAGATATACTTTTTTGCGTCACTTCAGGATCTCCATTTTGAATCTGGCTGACGGGTAGACGGCCCAGCGGGCAGGGACAGCTTCCGCTGGGCCGACTGGGAGCGTGCTCCTCCCGGTTCCRAGATCTGGGTGCCATGTATCCTCAGATGCTTGCGCCGCTCCCGTGTCCGATATTGGCTTCGACAGGTCTTGTGCTCACCCTCCTTGCACCATTTACCAAGGCAGGCCGGAAACTATTCCAAGCAACAGAGAAAATATTCCGGAGTGCGAGCCGACCCTCATCACTCTAGCAAGCCGGAATAGAATCCGCTGCTCGACGGTATCAACGAGAGCCGGCTCGTCGACAACGCCGGCCGGAGCAAGAATGAGGACGGGTCGCGATGCGGGTGGGCGAGATCATTGCAAACACCTTCGCTGCTGTGTTGCTGGTAGGTGGCCTCGCGGTGGTTTTCCTGATTGCCGGCAGGCCGCTCGTCCCGAGGCGCCAAGCCAGCCGATCCGGATAAGACGRCCTCGATCCGCGACAAGCGCCAGCAACTGCCAGGCTATTTCAACCTTGCGCTCGCCCCAAGAAGACCAACGGCATTGCGATAGACCGTCTCCCGCGTCCAGGCGACCGTTTTGGCGGCCCACCTCCGCTGCGTGCGCAGGCAACCGGCGGCGGCACTTGCCTCTTGGAGGCGCCATGCGTGCGCGGGCACCGGTACCCGGCGGGTTTGACCGGTGTCGATCTCGCGTCATCAGACGGCATGTTGATCCGTCCGTGAAGGGGCCGAGACCTTCCTTGCCTGTCAAGAGTAGCCGCCGTCCATGACCGCGCTTGTTGGTGGCAACGGCTTTTGCTTGCCGAATCCGTTCCCAGCTAGCCATAATCCGGAATGGACGAACTCTCCATTCCCACGCTCGGGCTTATACTCCTGACGGCCTCGCTCGTCGCGATGATCTCGAGGCGGCTGCGCCTTCCCTACAGCGTCGGGCTGGTAGCTGCCGGCATAGCGCTGGGCTTTGTCCCGGGTGTTACCGAACTGCCACTCAGCCGGGACCTGATCTTCACGGTATTTCTGCCTCCGCTGATTTTCCAGGCGGCCCTTGAAATCGAATGGCGTCATTTCCGCGTCAACCTGCCGGTGACTGCTTTGCTTGCCTTTCCGGGGGTGGCGATCGCTGCGGCTGTTGTAGCACTCGGGATGCATTGGCTGCTCGGATGGAGCTGGACTGGCGCAAGCCTTTTCGGCGTGCTGATCGCGGCGACGGATCCGGTTGCGGTGCTGGCGGCCTTCAAGGAGATGAGGGTGCAGCCGCGGCTTGGGCTTCTGGTCGAATCCGAAAGCCTGCTCAACGATGGCGCGGCCGCCGTCGGTTTCACCATCCTGGTTGCGGTGGCATCAGGCGCAAGCGCCACGCCCGTGGCCATCGCCTCTTCCTTCGTGTGGATTGTGGCTGGCGGCATCGCGGTGGGTGCGGCCGTCGCAGCGGTTCTTCTTCTGATCGCGGGGCGGACCGAGGACCATCTGGTGGAAATTACGCTGACGACGATCGCGGCCTATGGGTCGTTCCTGATCGCCGAGAAATTCGGCATGTCAGGCGTTCTTGCGACGCTCACCTCCGGCCTTCTGGTTGGCAATGTGGGCTGGAAAGGCGCGATATCCGCCAACGCGCGAAGCCACGTGCTGGCATTCTGGGCCTATGCCGCCTTCCTCGCCAACTCGATCGTGTTCATCCTGATCGGCGGCCATGAGGCGCACCAGCCGCTCGGGATTTTTGCGGGTAGCTCGGCGGTCGCCGTAGCACTCGTACTGCTCGGCCGGGTACTGGCCATCTATCCGCTCTGCGCCCTRCTCAAGCCGACTTCGCTGAAGGTGGATCTCAACTACCAGCATGTCCTCGTTTGGGGCGGCCTGCGCGGCTCACTCGCGCTTGCGCTGTCCCTTGCCCTGCCGCAGGACATAGCTGAGCGTGGCGCGATCATCGTCACGGCGTTTGYCGCGGTGGCGTTCTCGATCTTTGTCCAGGGCCTGACAATGCCATGGTTTATCAAGAAGCTGGGACTGACGGCCGAGCAAAAAGCGTAAGGGCGCGCCGGCTGCCGTGAAGGGGGACTTCGCGCTTCGGCAGCCGGCACTRCACGGGCCGTGCGGGACGGCCATCCCTCCCGTGGCCGAGAGGATGGGCCTGAATTCCTTTTTCATCAAGAGCGGCTTGCCTCTTTGAGATGATGACAGCGTGCCCGAGCAAAGCAGCGGTCCAGGAAGTGCGATTTGCTAGGAGCAGCGACCGAGAGGCGTGCGAGAAAGCTTGGTCAATTCAGCTTTGTCCACTATGCGGTGTCGGTCTGATCGTAGGCCAACGCGGGCAGCCGTTGGCTCCCGCTCGTCAGTCATTCCCGGCAAGTTCGTCTGCCCGCCGAAGGCTCTACCAAGCGGCRCCAACTCTATCGAGGAAAATGCGCTTCTCCCTGGGAGCATCATCGCCTCCGCAGTGCTTTTCCCCTGGCCTGATCATAGCTGCTTTGCTCGTGGCGTCGAACCGTCGCGACCTCCTGAAGAATCGGTCGAGCTCAGACCGGTTCCTACAGGCGCGGGAGCGCTRCACAAGCATGATGGATCCGCTTAAACCAAAGTATTACCGCGCCGCCATGGGCGATCTAACATGACGCGCTGTTGGAGGCGGTGAAGGAAATCACCGGGAAGGATGTTCATCCGCTGGTTTGGGGCGGTTCGCTCTAAGCAAGCCCGCCCGAGCAAACCCGGGCGGGCGGTCAGGTCATCCCCAACGGCGGCACGTTAGCTAGTGTTCCAGTCCTACGAAATGCGCCGCGTTCCCTAACGGGCGCGGTTTGGCAAGGTTCCAATCTGGGTCTGATCGCCATCCACCGTGATTTGCATCAGCCGTTTGCCGTTCGCGTCGCGGACAGTGCAGGCGATGTCCTGGCATTTCTTTTCCACTAATTTGCTGACGATCTCAAAGGCCCTGTCCTTGGCCTTTTTGACGTCAGGCAAGGCAGTTCCCATGGCGTCGTGATAGACGTCGCCACCATAGGCGAGATCGAAGTGAAACCGGAGCATCTGCCGAGTAAACGCCTATCGACGCGAAAAGGGCCCCTCATCGTTTTGCGTTATGTTGGTCTACCGGCATACGCCGTAAATATAGCTTACGCCGGAACCGATGTCATTTGATAATCGCTGCTGGATCAGCATAGGGGTAACGCGATATCGGGGGATGGTGAGACGCCGYTGCAGGAGCGATGCCCAGTCAGTGCCGATCATCTCGACGAGCTCTCCGGCTTGGTGTTCGGAAATCTCTGTCTCCTTAACCAGCCGCCGAACCAATAGGGCAACCCGGTTTTCCTTGTCTTCGCGACACGTTGGACATCCATGAATCGCGTCGAACTGGTTCTGAGCGGGAAGCTTTCAGGTGCGGATCAGGCGTAACAGAAAACCCGCCGACCGAGGTCGACGGGCCCTCTTCCCTCAAACTGCTTGTGCTCCGCTTCCCGGACGGACCGCCAGACCCAGGAGCCCGCACAACGCTCTTCCTAACGCAGTATTGACCGACGGGGCTGTAGCTCGGGAGCAACGACGAGAGGGGATTCGCCGCCAGCACAGAGCAAGGATACTGTCTAGCGCCCGAGCGGACGTTTTGAAACGGACAGCAGTTCAGCCTCGTCCCTGATCCCCGCCAGGTAGTTGGCCAGAACACGAGAAGCGAGAGCTTCACGTCGCTCGGGGGACTGATGTTCATCTTTCAATCTGTCGAACACGCGAGCGAGTAGTGCGACTTCTGACGAACTGAAGATGCCTGCTTCTCTGGCTCTCGCAAAAATTGGCATGAAGTCCCTCCCTAAATAGGTCGATCCCTCAAACCCCGCCAATCTGGGCTTCATGAAAGTTAGCTGTCAACAAAAAGCCCACCGGCAGAGCCGCGCTTGCCTGGTGTACCATCGCATTCGGCCCCCGTGCAGAGACTGATGGTGCAGCCTGCCGTCATCGTTCTGTCAATCCTGTTCTGCTCGGCCAGTGTCTCACCCTGCGCGCCCGCCCGCCTATTACCCAAGGCTCGATCTAATCGGCTGACAACACTGTTGACGCCGGAAGTCGTACACATCCCAGTGCGGATGCGGGCCGATTTCACAGCGCCGTCGAAAACGGCATAGTCAGYGCCGGCCGGCAGTTAGTCCCCCTTCACGGCCTCCCAACACTGGCGCTCATAGATTTCGAAGAGTTGATCGATCGAAACGCCCTTCACCGAACCCACAGCCTGGCATTCGCTCTTCCAGCATCTGCGGATCAGCGCACCGATGCGCATAGGTCCTGGCGATCATGCCCGCATGAGCTTGCAGTAGTGACGGGCGAGCAGCGCGATGGCGTCGTGCCTTCCGCTCCGACGATAACGGTCTCGGTCACGGGTTTGGCAGTTTCAAGGCCCGGGACTTCGGTGCGCCCGCCAAATGGGAGGATGGGACGGCTACCGCGTCTCGGCGCGGCTCTGCAGTTCGCGCAGAACAAGCATCCGCAGCACCATTTGAGCGCTGGCCGGCGGCGCGTCGTTGCCTAGCCGGGTTTCGAGTGCTTTCAATTTGTAGTCTTCGAGTTTTGAGACACGATCGCTCAGGGCGTCGATCACGTCACGAAGCCTGCTCATCAACTCCAAAGACACCAGCATCAAAGCGCTCCATCCATAAGGCATTTCTAATATATAGGCACGACCGGTTTACAAATGTTGAGTTGGGACGACTGTCGCCGCCGCAACCAGCGAGAACAGAGACAAGAAAAAATCAGCCGGCACGACAGCGCCGCCTTCCGTCTTGACCGCGACAGCGGTCTCTCCAGGCTTGCCGTCGGAGTATTTAGCTGACTGGCATAAGACGCTGCTCGTTAAGCAGCGTGGCCAAAGCCGTTATGACCTGCGGCATGAAAAATGGCTTCGGGATCATAATGCTGCCGGGCACACCTTTGACCGGCCATTCGTGGGCGCTGTCGCCGCTCATGTAAATAACAGGCATGATCGGGTTGACTGCGCGCACGTACCGGGTCAAATCCCACCCGGATTTGCCGGGACCCAGTCGGATGTCGGCGATGAGAGCTCTAAATCTATCGGGTTCTGGGTCGAAAGTGGCGAGTGCGCGCTCGGCATTGCTTTCCGAACAGACCTTGAACCCTGCTTCCTCTAAACCCGCTTCGATTTCGAGGAGGATGAGAACCTCGTCTTCAACGATCAGAATCTCGCCCTCGCCCATGGTTGGCCGGTCCCCATTTGATCCAATACGCGTTTGGTACACTCTCGGTTCCAGGTAAGTAATCGTTTTTTTCTGCGGACTCGCGGCCCAAACGATGTGAACGGGCCGACTTCAGCCCGGCAACGAGAACGGCAAGGCGAAGAAGTCGTCCCGGTGCCGGAGCGGCTGACTTCTGAAGCTTGACGGCGATGTCGGCGAGCTGATCGACGCCGTAGCGGTTTCGTCGTTGACTGACTGAATGACGTGGAGGCCGAAGACGCTGCCGTCGTCACGGATGACGAGCTATGGCGCACCGGCGGATTGAGCGCCGCGCGAGGATGTTGCGCGTGCCCAGGCCGCCGAGCTTGGTCGGCAGCAAGCGCATCTGTCGATGAGACGGCGATCGTCAGCCATTTCCGGCTGATCCATGCTTCACCAGTTGTGGGACGCCAGACAGAGCCCCGCTGCAGGCTTCTCTGGTTACGCCCCAATACAGTCGAAACCGCCGGTGTTTCCCCTTTCCGAGCGGCGTCGGGTTCTCGCGCCCCCGACGCGCAGGATCCAATCGATCCAGGCCTTGAGCACCGAGGGAACGGGCCGTCCAAGCCTCGTTGGCCGTAACATCGACAGAGCATCCCATCGTCGTCTCGGCACAAGGCACTCGGCGGTTGGCGGCCGTCGGAAAGCTCGGATTCAAGCCTGCTCCTTCTTCGCTTTCRCAAAGCCGCGGTCGGTTGCGATGAATCGTTCAAGCATCGGCGCGATCAAGCGCGATGGATCGGCAGATGGCCGCCCRGTCTCGCGCCCGAGGATCTCCGCGTATTTCACCAGATCGCGATGGAGMGCCGCCGGCAGTTCCACCGTAATCTTCACCGGCTTGTCGTCGGCAATCGTTGCGAGCTTCAACTTGGTCATGTCAACCTCGGTATGGTTCAAGGGCAAGGTCGCGGGTAACGAGGACGCGGACGGGAAACCCGGGCCGGATCGTAAGCGTCGGTGCAACAGAGAGTTGGYGCTGAACGACCTGTTGGCCTAYCTGGCTGACGCTATCGGAAGCTCCGCTTCGCAGGGCACGCACGATATCGCTGTCCTGATCGGAAGAACCGGCCTGCGCGCCAACGCTCAGAACGGTCGACAACACCGCGGCCTTGAACAACTCGCCCCAGTGATAGTCGACGGCATCCTCCAGGCCGGCATAACCCTGGGCGTCCGCGCCAGGTTGCCGCTCCAGCACGATGGAGCGTCCGTCGGGAAAGATCAGCCTGTTCCAGACAAGCAGCACGCGGCGCTGCCCGGAACCAATCCCGCTATCGTATTGCCCAACAATGCGAGTGCCTTGCGGGATGAGCAGCGAGCGCCCGGTAGGACTATCATAGACGTTTTCGGTCACCTGAGCGCTGATCTGCCCGGGAAGGTCCGACCGGATGCCGGTAATGAGCGCGGCTGGGATCACGGCACCGGCTTGCAGCACATAGGGCGACACAGGAGGCGTGACGTGATCCGGGGCCACCGTCCGCCGGTYAGCGGCGGCGGACAGGAAGGAAAGCTGGCGATCCTGCGCATTTGGCGCAGCGTTCTGACTGGCGAGATCGGCAATAGCAGGGGCGGACGCTTCGGCGGTCCTGGGATCTCGTGGCGCTGTCTGGAAGAAGACACGCGAGGTTCTGGCCGCTTCCTCTTCGGCTCGCCGGCGCTGCTCGGCTTCGTCAATCGAGGGGCTTGGGATTGAGGGGGGCACGATGGCCTGCCCCTTGTTTTGAGCATCGAGGATCGGCCTGCCGAGATCRCCGGGCAGCGGCGGCCCAAGGATCGGGCCGGCGTAGTCGCGCGGCAGTCTTGCCAGTCCGTCGGCCGGCGGCCGATTGGAGGTGGGGTAGAGCTCCTCGCCCTGCTTGAACGTGTTGGCGTCCTGCAGAGCGTAAATCAGCGCGCCGCCTATACCGAGCGAGGCGACGAAGCCTATACCCGCGAGCATTTTGCGCGACAGACGCGTCACACGCGGCGGTTCGGGGCGAAGCCGCATGGGTTCGACGGCCATATTCCTCTCGTTCATGGCTGCGGCGCTCCCCTGCGTATTGCGTTCGGCAGCGTCGACGCGGCGCCATCGCTTGGGCCTCGCCCCACCCCATCGGTTCTTCTGTCGATGCGCACGATCCTGACCGTCTGCTGCCGCTTGCCGGCGCCAAGACGCAGTTCGGCCGCGCCAAAAAGACGGTCGACGATGAGGATATTTTGATGGACGCGGCTGTTGGTGATTTCAGCCTCGCCGTCCGGGCCGATGACGAAAATCGGCGGCATCTCGCCTTGCACGATGCCGCGCGGAAACTCGACGTAAACCCGGCGGCCATCGTCGTAGGCGCTCACCGGCTTCCAGGGAGGGCTGTCGCCGGCGATGCCGTAGCGATAGTTTCGCGCCGTAAGCTGCGGTATGACCGGCATCGTGGCGATCGTCTGCAGCAGGCCCGATTTCGGAGCCGGATAGGACCAGGCAACGGCGGGCATGTAGGGCTTCGCGCCTGAGCGCAGCTCAAGCATATAGCTGCGCCGGTCCGTGGCGATGATAAGGTTCGTTGCGATGTCAGCCCGCGAGGGTTTCACCAGGACGTGGACGCGTCGGGCAATGCCGGACCCGCTTTCGGTGTCGCCTATGATCCAGCGCGCGGTGTCACCAGCCGCGATCGGGCCGTCTCCGGTCAGGCTCTCTCCCGGCTCAAGCGCGATGTCCGTTATCTGGCCAGGTGAGGCGTAGACCTGATAGAGCGCTCCCTCGCTCCAGGGGTAGATCTGAATTGCGTTGTAATAGCCCTCACGGCGCGGTTCCACGCGTGCCGCGGCGTTTGCGTTCTCGACACGGGCGGCCGGCGTTTGCCCGATGGCGCCGCCCCGCGCGGGCGCCCACCTTGGGGGGACGCGAAGAGGCTTCAGTCGTTGGTCGGTCGAGGCGGCCGGAGCCGGCGGCAAGGGCGGAACGGAGCTATCGTAGCTGATCGTCGGCGGCTTCTTCGCAGGCGTGGCGCAACCCGCAAGCAGCGCTGTCGCCGAGACCAGCGCCGACAGCAGATGCCTCGACAAATTCGTGCCCGCCACAAGACGCGATGTCGGGCTCATTGGCTCATCTCCCGCGACCAGTTGATGGCGTTGACGTAGATGCCAAGCGGATTGGCGCGAAGCCGTTCGGCGTCGCTTGGCATCTGCGTCGCGATCGTCAGGATCGCGGTCCAGCGCTCGGTGCCCGAAAGTTGACCGTTTTCATAGTGGTGCTCGATCCAGGCGACACGAAAGGAGCCCGGCGAGGCTCTGATGACCGACGAAATGTCGACCGCGACCTGCTGCTTGCCGACCTTGGAGAAGGGATCCGCGGCGCGCGCATAATCGTTGAGYGCCGCAGCACCCTGGTCGGTGGTCCAATCATAGGCGCGCAGCCAATCCTGGCGCAGGATGATCGGGTCGGCCGGGATCGAGCGTACCTGCTCGATAAAGCGGGCAAGATGCCACGCGATCTGCGGATCGGTCGGCTTATAGTCGGCGGTTGCTGGTGCGATCGCTTGAGCCTGGCCGAGCTTGTCGACCTGCACGACCCAGGGCACGACCGTGCCGTGACCCGACTGCCAGACCAGTGAAGTGGCAAGCCCCGCCGACAGGATGAGCGAACCGAACGCCATGGCGCGCCAGTTGCGTGCCTGAACGCGTGCGGAGCCGATGCGTTCGTCCCAGATCTGCTGCGCCTTCTGATAGGGGGTTTCCGGTCGAGGGCTCTTGCCGTAGTGGACGGCGGGGCGCCTGAAGATGTTCATGGATCATTTGCCTTCAGAAAGAGAAATCGAGGCTCCGCCGCCATGGCTGTCACCGGCGCGCACCGCGTGGGCGGCGGTCTGGACGCCGTGGGCGAGGCGTTGGGAGCGATGCAGACGTCTGGCCCATTCGGGCTCTCTTTGAGCGCCGGACGGCTTGCCCGCGCCGGAGGCGTCCGCCGTTGACGCCGTGACGCCGCCTAGCGTTCCCATGGTCGACGAACCGCCGGTGATTTCAGCGGCCGAACGGGAGCCGGTGGCGAAGCTCGCGCTAAGTGATTGAACTGTGTTTGCGGCGGCGCGCCTGAGTGGAGAGGCTGCCGCCGAAGCGCCAGCGCGCGCAATGCCGCCCAGACCGGAGGCGATGCCCGCCACGCCAGGCTGGCCGGCGGCGCCAAGCCTGTAAGCCGCCGAACCGCCACCGGCGAGTGATGTCGCGCCACGCGCGGCCGACGCCACTCCCGCGGATGCGGCTGTCCCGCCTCGCGTCGCGAGGCTGGCTGCTCCGTAGCCGGCAACTGCGATGCCGCCCGCGGCAAGGCCGGTCCCCGCGGCCGCACCGGCGCCGAGTTGCGGTCCACCCGCGACGAGCCCGTTGGCGATGCCGGGACCGAAGATGCCGAGCCCAAGCAGCGACAGCGCCGCCAGCACGATGGCCATCGCCTGGTCGATGGTGGGGTTCTCGCCGCCGAAGCCTTGGGTGAATTCGCCAAAGAGCGTCGATCCGATGCCGATGACCACGGCAAGCACCAGAACCTTGATGCCGGACGAGATGACGTTGCCGAGCACGCGTTCGGCCATGAAGGCCGTCTTGCCGAAGAGGCCGAAAGGGATCAGCACGAAGCCGGCCAGCGTCGCCAGCTTGAACTCGATCAGCGTCACAAAGAGCTGCACCGCCAGGATGAAGAAGGCGAGCAGGACGAGCGCCCAGGCAAAGAGCAGGCAGGCGATCTGGATGAAGTTTTCAAAGAAGGAGATGTAGCCCATCAAGCCGGAGATCGCTTCGAGCAACGGTCGTCCGGCATCGAGACCGGTTTGCGCCACCTTGCCCGGGTGCAAGAGGTCCTGTGCCGAAAAGCCGGTTCCACTCGCCTTGAGGCCAAGACCGGAGAAACTCTCGAAGACGATCCGGGCAAGACCGTTCCAGTTGGAAATCAGATAGGCGAAGACACCGACGAAGAGCGTCTTCTTGACGAGCCGCGCAAGGATGTCGTCGTCGGCGCCCCAGCTCCAGAAAAGCGCGGCAAGCGTCACGTCGATGACAATCAGCGTGGTGGCGACGAAGGCGACCTCACCGCCGAGCAGGCCGAAGCCGCTGTCGATATAGCGGGTGAAAGTGGCCAGGAACTGGTCGATGACGCCGGTATTGCCCATGTCTAGCGGACCTCGTGCAACGCTGGATCTGGCGAGCGCGAAGCGGCGGGCTCGAACGTTGAACTGCCCGAGGGCTTTTCGAGACCGAGGAAGCGCTCACGCTGTTCGGCCCACAGCCGCGCGCATCCTTCCTCACGCAGGGCAGCCTCGCCGAGGATCTGGCAACGGCGCAGGCCATCGCGGAGCGGATTAGGCACGGAGGACGCCCTTGTGAGCGATCCCTCCCCCACAGCCTTGTCGTCCTTCCGGCTCATCTCGAGCGCCGTCGCCGTCACGGCGGCAGCGACGAAGACGACGGCCACGATGCGAATGAGGTTTTTGCCGTCCATGGCGCCCGACCTCAGCGGTTGAACATCTGGACAGAGCCTGCCTGGTAGCCGGAACCAGGCGCCAGGAAGCGGCGCCGTTGCTCGCGTCCCTGGTCGGCCGCCGCGGCACGTTCGGCTTCGGTCAGGGCCTGGGCACGACCGTTGGCGGCTGCCAGGGCGGTCAGGTCCGCAAGCTGCTGGCCCTGAAGCGCCAGCAGCTGGTTGCCGGCCTGCGTCGCCTGCAGGGCACCGATCGCCGACTGGCTGGCGCCGACCAATGCCGACATCTGCGCGCGACCGGTGTCGATGTTTGCGACCACGCCCGCCTGGACGCGCATTGYGTCTTGGAGACCGCCCACCGTGTTTTGCCAGCGCGAGCGCGCATCCGTGACGAGTTGCTGGTCAGAGGAAGAGAGCGAGACGCTGCTGTATTGCTGCCGAAATGCCTTGTCGACCTGCTGGACGTCGAAGGCGATGTTTTGTGCTTCGCCTAGAAGCTGTTGCGTGCGCTGCACCGAGTGCTGCAGTTGCTGCAGCGAGGACAAAGGCAGGCTCGCCAGGTTGCGCGCCTGGTTGATCAGCATCTGGGCCTGGTTCTGAAGCGAGGTGATCTGGTTCGTGATCTGCTGCAGCGAGCGGGCAGCCGTCAGGACATTCTGGGAATAGTTCGATGGATCAAACACGATCAGGGCGTGCGYCGGCGCAGTCATCATCGGCGAGATAGCGATCGGCCCGGCGAGTGTCGCCGCGACCACAAGAAGGGCGCGCCGGCGGCTTTGACGAACAGTCATGGTTTGGAATCCTCTTCAGGTTTGGGAACAGTGAGGCTGGGAATGAGGTCGGCGGCCCAGCCGACGTCGCGGGCACGCAGCCAGGCCGACAGGAACCCGTCGCGGCCATGCTCGGCGACGATGCTGCCGATCAGGGCCTGATCGCTCTTCGAGGACGCGGCGCAAAGCGCAAGCCCGACCTCCGACAGGCCGAGCTCGAAGAGACGGTTGCCGCGGCGGGACTGGCAGTAATAGTCGCGCTTTGGTGTGGCTCGCGCCAGGATCTCGATCTGGCGATCGTTCAGGCCGAAGCGGYGATAAACGGCGGTAATTTGCGGCTCGATCGCGCGTTCATTGGGCAGCAGCAGCCGGGTTGGACAGCTTTCGATGATTGCCGGCGCGATAGCCGACTTGTCGATGTCGGAGAGTGRCTGGGTGGCAAAGACGACGCTGRCATTCTTCTTGCGGAGCGTCTTCAGYCATTCGCGCAACTGTCCGGCGAAGGCGTCATCGTCGAGGGCAAGCCAGCCTTCGTCGATAATGAGCAGGGTCGGACGACCGTCGAGCCGGTCGCCGATGCGATGAAACAGATAGGAAAGGACGGCCGGCGCGGCCTGCGTGCCCACCAGACCTTCGATTTCGAACGCCTGCACGGATGCCTGGCCGAGCTGTTCGGCCTCTGCGTCGAGCAGCCGCCCGTTCGGGCCACCGACACAGTAAGGACGAAGCGCCTGTTTCAGCTCGTTGGTCTGCAGAAGCACGCTGAGCCCGGTCATGGTGCGTTCCTCGACCGGGGCCGAGGCGAGCGAGGTCAGCGCCGCCCAGATGTGCTCCTTTGCCTCCGGCGTGATCTGGACGCCCTCGCRCATCAGGATCGCGACGATCCAGTCAGCCGCCCAGGCGCGCTCGTATGTGTCGTGAACGCGGGCGAGCGGCTGCAGCGAAACGGAAGCGTCTGTGCCTTCGGTGAGATGACCGCCGAGATCGTGCCAGTCGCCGCCCATGGCGAGCGTCGCCGCGCGGATCGAGCCGCCGAAGTCGAAGGCGAAGATCTGTGCGTTGCGGTAGCGGCAGAATTGCAGCGCCATCAAGGCCAGCAGCACCGACTTGCCGGCGCCGGTCGGTCCGACGACCAGCGTGTGACCGACATCGCCGACATGAAGGACCAACCGGAACGGGGTCGAGCCTTCGGTCTTGCCGTAAAGCAAGGGAGGACCGACCAGATGCTCGTCCCGTTCCGGCCCTGCCCACACGGCAGAAAGAGGGATCATGTGGGCGAGATTGAGCGTCGAGATAGGCGGCTGGCGGACATTGGCATAAGCGTGTCCGGGCAAGGAGCCGAGCCAGGCGTCGACGGCGTTGACGGTCTCGACAATGGCCGTGAAGTCGCGGCCCTGGATGACCTTCTCGACGAGTCGCAATTTCTCGTCGGCCACGCGCGGGTCGCTATCCCATATGGCGACGGTCGCAGTGACGTAGGCCATGCCCGCCATGTCAGCGCCGAGCTCCTGCAACGCCGTGTCGGCGTCGGCCGCCTTGTTGGCGGCGTCGGTGTCGAGGAGTGCCGATGCCTCGTTGGTCATCACCTCCTTCAGGATCGAGGCGATGCTCTTGCGCTTGGCGAACCATTGCCGCCGTATCCGGCTCAGAAGGCGGACCGCGTCGACCTTGTCGAGCAGTATCGCGCGGGTCGACCAGCGGTACGGGAAGGCCAGCCTGTTGAGGTCATCAAGCAGGCCAGGTGTCGTGGCGGTCGGGAAGCCGACGWTGGTGAGCACGCGAAGATGCTTGTCGCCAAGCCGCGGTTCRAGCCMGCCGGCGAGCGGCTCGTCGGCCAGYAGCGCGTCGAGATAGATCGGGGTCTCGGGGACGCGCACCGCATGACGCTTGGTCGAGATGGTCGAATGCAGGTAGGTCAGCGTTTGGCCGTCGTCGAGCCAGTGGCATTCAGGCATGAACCCGTCGAGCAGGGAGAGCACACGCTCGGTCCGGTCGACAAAGGCGCGGACCATCTCGCCCGGATCCGCGCGCGACTGGTCGCGGCCCTCATAGAGCCAGCCTTCGGCGCGCGTGGCGTCTTCGGGCGGCGGCAGGAACAGGAACGTGAGAAAGTAGCTCGATACGAAATGAACCCCCTCCTCGTCGAAGTCGGATTTGCGCTCGGCATCGAGCAGGCCCGAGGCCGCATTGGGAAACTGGCTTTCGGGGTAGGAAGCCGCTTCGTGGCGCTGCGCTTCGACGAAGATGCTCCAGCCCGAACCGAGACGACGAAGGGCATTGTTGATGCGCGATGCCACCGCGACGAGTTCGGCCGCTACGGCGGAGTCGAGATCGGGTCCGCGAAAGCTGGCGGTGCGCTGAAAGCTGCCGTCCTTGTTGAGCACGACCCCGGGGGCGACGAGTGCCGCCCAAGGCAGGAAGTCGGCAAGGCGAGCAGCAGTCCGGCGGTATTCGGCAAGGCTCATCATGGCGGCGCCCTCAAACCGACAGATGCCCGGGCAGCCGCAGGTGCCGGCGGCCGACTTCGAAAAAAAGCGGATCGCGCCTGGCAGCCCAGACCGCCGTAAAATGTCCAATCGCCCAGATGAGAAGGCCGACCAGCCAGAGCCGCAGTCCAAGACCGACAGCGCCGGCCAGCGTGCCATTCAGGATCGCGATTGCACGCGGCGCGCCGCCGAGCAGGATCTGCTCGGTTAGCGCCCGGTGCACGGGCACCGTCCATCCCGGCACCGCGTCGAGCTGTTCGAAAGCGGTTGTCATCAGATCAACGCTCCGCCGCCGAACGAGAAGAACGAAAGGAAAAAGCTCGACGCCGCGAAGGCGATCGAAAGGCCGAAAACGATCTGGATCAGCCGCCTGAAACCTCCCGAACTGTCGCCGAAGGCCAGCGTCAGGCCGGTGACGATGATGATGATGACGGCGATGATCTTGGACACCGGTCCTTCGACCGACTGCAGGATCTTCTCGAGCGGCTGTTCCCACGGCATCGAGGAGCCCGACGCGAAGGCCACCGGCGCGAGCATGAAGTTGAAGGCGACGGCGGCGCTGGCCACGGCAAGCCTGACCTGGCAGCGCGAAGAGAGGCGGGTCATGAAATTTCTCCTGTGTTGATCGGTGTGACTTCGGCGATGCGATAGTCGCCATCGGGGCCCAGACCCTCGACCCTGACCAGCTCGACAAGCCGTCGCGCGGCGCCGCGACCGGCGAGCACGGCAACAAGACCGATCGTGTCGGCGATCAGCGCACGCGGCACAGTGACGACGGCCTCCTGGATCAGCTGCTCAAGCCGGCGCAGAGCGCCGATGCCGGAGCCGGCATGAAGGGTGCCGATGCCACCGGGATGCCCGGTGCCCCATGCTTTCAAGAGGTCCAGCGCCTCGGCGCCGCGCACCTCGCCGATCGGAATGCGATCGGGCCGCAGGCGCAGCGAGGAACGAACCAGATCTGAAAGCGTGGCGACGCCATCCTTGGTGCGCATCGCCACGAGGTTGGGGGCAGCGCATTGCAGTTCGCGGGTGTCCTCGATGATGACGACACGGTCCGTCCCTTTCGCCACTTCGGCGAGCAGCGCGTTGGTCAAGGTCGTCTTGCCGGTCGACGTGCCGCCGGCAACAAGGATGTTTGCGCGGTCGGCAATGGYGGCGCGCAACGCGGCGGCCTGGCAAGAGGTCATGATGCCCGCCGCGACATAGTCATCGAGCGTGAAGACGGCGACCGCTGGCTTGCGGATCGCGAAGGCCGGCGCGGCGACCACTGGCGGCAGCAGGCCTTCGAAACGCTCACCGGTTTGCGGCAACTCGGCCGAGACGCGCGGCGAACGGGAATGGACTTCGGCGCCGACATGATGGGCGACCAGCCGCACGATCCGCTCGCCAGCGGCAGGCGCGAGCATTTCCCCCGTATCAGCCAAACCTTCCGCAAGCCGATCGACCCAGATCCGGCCATCCGGGTTCAGCATGACCTCGATGATTGCGGGGTCGTCCAGGAACCGGGCGATGGCCGGCCCGAGCGCGGTGCGCAGCATACGCGAGCTGCGTGCGCGTCCTTCGGTATCGTTGTGCAAGATGGCCATCGGGTCCCCGTTTGGCCCGGGAACTCGTCGAGCAGTTCCCGGTCGCAGACAAGCAAGAGCGGCCTGGAGCAGTCCGATTCAACAGCTTTCGACCGCCGTCGTAGCGCAGCGAACAAAGACCGGCGAACGGCGGCGCCGAACTCGGGAAGTTTTACGGCGGGGTGTCCCCGTGGTCCAAACCTCGGCAGAGGATGAACTTCCGCAATATAATGTACATGTTTATTGACACACGACTCTCGTCGGGTTTATGAAACGGCCTGGCAGTGGCGGCGATCGCCCTTTCCACGGCGCGGAGGATTGTCATGCGGTTCGGTCCGGAGGGCTCGGTTTCGCGGCGCCAAACAGGCGGCTCCAAAAATCCGGCAGTCGCTAGACCGCGACGCTTCACGGCAAAGGGCGGCGAAGCTTCATGAGCATGCTCGACATCTGGCTTGGGATCCTGCACGGGCTGCGCATAACGGCAGCGGTCACCGCCTATGGCCTTGTCTTCGCGGTGCCCTTCGCGCTTGTTTTCGGCGTCGCGCAGTTTCTGACCACCGGGTTGACGCGCTTTCTGGTCACGGCAGTCATCGAATTCTGGCGCAGTTCGGCGGTGGTCGTCCTGCTCTTCGTCTTTTACTACGTTCTGCCAGTCATGGGGGTCACCCTCTCAGCGATGACCGTCAGTGCATTGGTGCTCGGCCTCAACAGCGGCGGCTATGCCAGCCAGGCGGTGCGGGCCGGGCTCCAATCTCTTCCGGCCGGCCAACGCGAGGCTGGCATGGCGCTCGGCCTCTCGCGCCCGGCGATCCTGCTCCTGATCGAGCTGCCCCAGGCGTTGGTCGCCATGAGCCCCACATTCGTCAACAATCTTATTCAGCTGGTCAAGGCAACTTCCCTTGTCTCCTTGGTCACGCTGACGGACATGACCTTCCGCGCCAAGGAAATCTCCCAAACCGAATACGACCCGGTCGCGATCTATTCGGCATTGTTGCTAGCCTTCTTCGTCGTCTGCTATCCGATCGCGCTCGCCGGCCGCTGGCTCGAAGCGCGGGTCAATCCCGAAAGCGGAGCGCCTCGTGGGATTTGACCTCGACTTCGCGCTCTCGACCGTCCCGATCATAATCGGCGCGATCGGGACTACCCTGCTCGCGACGGTCTTGAGTTGCTTCGGCGCGTCGGCGCTTGGCTTCACGTTCGAGATGATCCGCCGTGGCGGCGGCGTGCCTGGCTTCGCCGTGCGCTTCCTCATCGATTTCATCCGCTCGACGCCGGTCTTGGCGTGGCTCTATTTCCTGTATTTCGTCATGCCCTTCTACGGGATCYGGCTCGGCGCCATGACGGTGGGCATATTGGGGCTAAGCCTCTATTACAGCGGTTATCTGGCAGAGGTGTTCAAGGCGGGCATCGACGCTATTCCGAAGGGCCAGCAGGAAGCAGCCAGAGCCCTGTCGCTCACCCGCCGCGATACGGTCATCTTCGTCATCGCACCCCAGATGCTGCGCAACATCGCCGCGCCCCTGGGCAACTACCTGGTCTCGATCCTCAAGGCGACGCCTTATCTCGCGATCCTGGCGGTGCCGGAAATGCTTGGGCGTGCCTTCGACATCGCATCCCAGACCTATCGCTACGYGGAGCCGCTGACTGTCGCGGGCGTTCTGTTTCTCGCGCTGGCGCTGATCGTTTCTTATGGGGTCAAGCGCATGGAGAAGCTCCTGCTTGCGAGCGGGCGCCGCTGATGCTCGACCGGCGGACGCATCCGACCCCGACGCCTCAATCCGTCCCGCTCGTACGGATCGACGGCCTCAACAAGTGGTTCGGTGCGCTGCAGGTATTGAAAGACATCGATCTGACCTTGCGGCCGGGTGCGCGCGTCGTCGTCTGCGGACCCTCGGGGTCGGGCAAGTCGACCTTGATCCGCTGCATCAACGGTCTCGAGCCCTTCCAAAAGGGGACGATAGAGCTTGCAGGAAGACGCCTCGGAAAAAGCGATCGCGATGCGGCGATCGCGCGCCGGCTGACCGGCATGGTGTTCCAGAGCTTCAACCTCTTCCCTCACCTCACCGTGCTTGCCAACTGCACGCTGGCTCTGCGCCGGGTCCTTTCGAAATCGGCGCGGGAGGCCGAAGAGATCGCGATGCGGCATCTGACGGCGGTGCACATCGCCGAAAAGGCGCGGGCCTATCCGGCTGAGCTGTCGGGCGGCCAACAACAGCGGGCGGCGATCGCGCGCGCGCTCTGCCTCGATCCCCGCATCATGCTTTTCGACGAACCCACCTCGGCGCTCGACCCGGAAATGATCAAGGAAGTGCTCGACGTCATGATCGCGCTCGCGAAAACCGGCGTGACCATGGTCTGCGTGACGCATGAAATGGGCTTCGCACGCGAAGTGGCGGATGAGATCGTGTTCATGGACCAGGGCCGCATCGTCGAGCACGCGTCTTCCAGTGGCTTCTTCTCCGGAGCCGCTCATCCGCGCGCCAGGCTATTCCTGGACACAATCCTGAGCCATTGAACGTCGCGCACTTAATCGCGGCGCGATTGGCAACATGGATCAGCGCCGGGATCGCGGTGCGCACTACCAGTCGGGCGCGAATGCGTAACCGGCAGAGCGGACGGTCCGGATCACATCGCTTCCCACAGATGCCCGAAGCCYTTTGCGCAACCTGGCAATATGAACGTCGACACCGCGTATGTCGGTTGCGGCGGCGTGTTCAGGCCATGCGGTCGCGACCAGTTCCTCCCGGCTGAGCACCTTGCCAGGTTGCGCCAGCAGGCTGCGCAAAAGCCTGAATTCGATTGGCGGCATAACGATTTCTTTTTGCTTGAAGAATGTCCGGTGGGTCTGTCGGTCCAACCGGAAATCGCCCTGCACCAGATCGCCTGCCTTGGTTTGGCGCGCAAGCCTGGCGGCCCCTGCCTTGCCATGCAGCCAGGTCAGAAGCTGCTCGGGCGCAAAGGGCCGGGAGAATATCTCGTCCACGCCCGCCTTGATGAGGTCCAGGTGCAGTTTGCCGGAACGAGGCGCGACCAAACCTGCAAGAGGCGCTGCACTTGTCGCTTCGGACGATTTGAGCGACAGGCATAGCTTGGCGACTGCGCGGTCCCCCGGCTGACAGTCCAGGATGACCGCAAGCGGCGCTTCGGCCTTAATGGCGCGCGCAATTTCCTTGTCCGCCGTGATCAAGCGGGTTTCGAAGCCGGCTACTGAAAGGATATGCCCGAAAACCAGAAAGAAATCCGGGTCCTTCGAAGCGATCAGGACCAGCGGCATCATGAGTTCATCAACCGAATTCGGTGCACCATAGGGCTGACTACCGCGCAAATGGGCGCGATGACAATATCCCCTGGCGGGCGAACCACCAGCTGCCGGAGGCAATCAGCCTAGATTTTGTCCGCCAGTATGGCGCCGGGGATGCCGTAAGCCTGGCGCGTCTGCTCAATGGCCTCAGGCGTGACATCGATCAGCAGCGCGATGATGTCGCCATCGGGATGTTCGAGAGCGTTGCCGAGTTCGTAAAGCGTCCAGCCAAGGGCACGCAGGCGTTTCGGCCAGAATGTTTCGCACACGACGCTGATTTGTCGAATCCCCAGACTTTGCGCCGTCTCAAGGAGGCCGCACAGAACAAAGCCGGCGATCGGCGACGACGCTCYATGCGTGCGAAGCGATGGGACGACAAAAAAGCGCGTCCATTCGAAAATGTCAGCCGCTCGCGGAGGCGTGCCGCCGGCGAGAACCGGGAAAACCTCGCTCATGAGATGCGGCTGCAATGTCGGAACGAGACGCGAGCCGCCGACGATCTTGCCATTTGTATCGAGCGCCAGAACGTAAAGCGCATGCTCGTTGTCGAAGGCGTCGATCTCGATGTTGATGGGCCGGGCGACGGCGCGCCAGCGTCTATGCTTGACGTAAATGTCGTAGCGGATGCGAAAATAGCGCTCCAGCACTTTTCTATACTGCTTCCTGTTTTCCCAGGTGACCAGATGAATACGGACCATGACGCCTCCAAAAGTGGAGGTCGTAGGAAAACACGCTTCATGCCCGTATGATGGTATTCAGGTATTGCTAAATCTGGATTTCCTGCCGTCGCAGAGCTTTGACGATGGCATGCGAGACATTGGCCGCGTCGAGCTTTCCTCGAATGTTGCGCTGATGGCTTTCAACTGTGTTCCTTGTGACGCCCAGGATGCAGGCGATGTCTTCGTTCGACTTGCCTTCCGCACTCCACTCCAGGAGTTCGCGCTCGCGCGGCGTCAAGGGCGCGGCATCGACGGCCTGGCCGGATTGTTCCAGCCCTGACAGACGTCGGAAGGTATGCACGCAAAGCGTCTCGATGAATGGCACGTCGCTCGGCGCTATTTCAATCCGATCGCCCGCTGCCGTGACGACGCCTGGCCCTGCCAGCGGCACGTGGACGGGAACGCAGAGACCTTGGCCCATCCCGAAGTCCGCCGCTTCATCCATCACCAGCTTTGCGCGCGCAGAAAGCTTTGCCGGCGGAAGTTCGTCCCATAGGAATGGCTTCGGCGAGTGCCGGCACTGCGCGACGCAGGGATCATGCGAGAAATAATCCTCCGACATGTAGCGAAGGTACCATTCGGGCGGCCAACCATCGACCAGGATCTGTCGGCTCCAGTCGGTGTCGTGCGGCACGGGCAGGCCGGTGATCAGAAAATAACGCAATCCGTAGCGCTCGATGRCAGAGCGGAATTCTTGGAGGATGTCATCCACCGAGCACGCGGCATCGATCCTTGAGATCGCTGCAAACAACCCGACAAGACTATCGATCTCCATCGGCAGACCTCGACAAGTGTCAGGCCCCATCCCGGTCAGGAACTTAAGGTCACAAATACGGTATATTCAATGGGACTTGCGCCGAATGTACACTTCAGGAGTCAATTAGCCGGCGCAAAGATAAAGACCCTGAAGGCCGCATCAATGTTGGCTCAACAGACCGCGCTTCATTCGGATGACCTTGGCGTCGTCTGCTTTGTCCCGCGGGCTGCTCGCCGAATCGCGGGAACAGCCGTGATCAACTCTTGCGGCTCGACATCCAAGGCCTTCGCCAGGATTTCGACTGTATCCAGCGTGGCGTTGCGCCGACCGGCCTCGACGCTGCTGATATAGGCCCGCGTGCGGCCCGAGACGAAAGACAACTGCTCCTGCGACAGTCTTCTTTCTCTCCGTAGCCGCTGCACGTTCAAGCCAAAAACGCCGCGAAGTTTCATCAAACAACGGATGCTACGACGCGCACTATGGTGCGACACACTATAGTGCACATTCCGCATTGACAGCGGTGCCGCGGGCTGTTTGAAACAACCGGCGAATTTATCGTTTCCTGACACAGGAATAGCCATGCCGAGCCGGCCGTTTCGCGACCTCGCGCACGACATATCCGTGCATGCCTCAGGCGAGATCAGCCGACCCCGAACGGACAAGAGCCGGGTCCTGGAATTCGTCTGCATCCGTTGCGGTGCCTCCTACCCCGCCGATATCAGCATCGACTCCAAAGGGTGCGCACGGTGTCAGGCGACCGCACCAGCAAATCTTCGGCCGGTTTATGCGGATCCTGCTCATCCCCTGGAGGGCGCCACGCCCTCGCGCTCATTGTGGCGTTTTGCGCCTATGCTGCCTTGCAATGCCGCGGATGCAGTGAGCCTTGGCGAGGGTTTGACGCCCCTAATCGCGGCGCCGCGCATCGGCGCGGTTCTCGGCGTGCCCAATCTCGCAATCAAGGACGAAGGTCGAAACCCGACCTGGTCGCATAAGGATCGCTTCTCGACCGTCGCTGTCAGCGTGGCGCGCGCCCGTGGCGCGAAGGTCGTCGCGACCGCCTCCTCTGGCAACGCCGGCGCTTCCCTGGCGGCCTACGCTTCCAGAGCCGGGTTGAAGTGTGTTGTCACTACTTTCGCCGGGTCAGCCGGCGCGATGCTGGCGCAGATCCGAAAATATGGCGCAACGGTGCTGCCCCTGGTCAACAAGATGGACCGATGGTCGCTGCTGGAACAAGCGGCTGCCCGCTATGACTGGTTCATCGCCTCGCCCTATCACGGTCCGGTGGTCGGCAGCCATCCGCTTGGCATCGAAGGCTACAAGACGATCGCCTACGAGATCGTCGAGCAGTCGGATGGCAAGGCGCCGGACTGGTGCGTCCTTCCGGTCTGCTATGGCGATGCATTGTCCGGCGTGTGGGCTGGCTTTTGCGAATTGCATGCGCAAGGGGCAATCACCCAGCTGCCCCGTCTCGTCGCCGCGGAGGTGCACGGGTCGTTGGCGGACGCGCTTGCCAGCGGCGCCGATGCCTTGAGTGAACGCAAGCTGCTTTTCGACAGCCTTGCGGTATCAATAGGCACGCCGCGCAGCACGTTCCAGGCTTTGAAGGCTCTGCGCGAATCCGGCGGGCACGCCGTCCCCGTCGACAATCACGGCCTTGTCGCGATGCAGGAACGCCTTGCGCGTGACGAAGGAATCTTTGCCGAACTGGCATCGGTTACGCCGCTGATCGCCATATCGATGTTAAAGGATCAAGGGGCTATCGCGGCCACAGACCGCGTCGTGGCCGTCGTCACCGCAAGCGGTCTCAAGGACCTCGATAGGTCCACCCGATCGAACGAACACGGCGAGATCTTCCAGACGACGCAAGACGCCTGGCGCTGGCTCGACAAAAGCGGGCCGGATCTCGTCTCATAGATTCTCCGCCGCACCAATAGCCGATGGCACCACAGTTGCTGCCTGGGTTTTGAGCACATCGTCGAGACTGCGCCGCATCCAAAGAAATCGCGTCCATTGYGTCTCCGCGGCCGGTGCGATTGTCGTCAGCGTCCTCGGCTCCGACGGTTCCTTGCAGGGCCAGCCAGGCAGGGTTGCAAGCCAGTCGTCATTGTAGACGGTCTCGGCATGGCGATGGCCTTCGTCAGGCATGATGACCGCGACCTGTGCGTCCGGAAGGKTCTCTGYAACCCAACGCGCCACCAACGCGGCGGCGCCGCTGGTCGGACCCATGAAGATACCGTGCTCGCGCAGCAAACGGTGCGCGCTCAGATACGCCGGATAGGCGCCGACCCAATGGATCTCGTCGACAAGCTCATGCCTGACGTTTTTCGGCAGAACGCTGTTGCCCAGGCCCCGCAGCATGYGTTTGCCGACGGGCTGCCCGAACAGAATGCTGCAATGGGTATCGACGGCAAACACCGTCAGGTGGGGAAAGACCGTTCGCAGAAAGGAGGCCGTGCCGCATAACGAACCGCCGGTCCCTATGCAGCCGACCAGACAATCGACCTTTCCCATCGCCCGAATGAAAAGTTCAGCCAGCCGCGCATAGGCAAGCCAGTTCCCCGGACTGTCATATTGGCGGGTCCAGAAGCCGTCCGGCTCCTTGGCGAGGATTTCCTGCAGGCGCTCAAGCCGGCCAGGCTGGTTGCYGTCGCCGCGCGGATCGTCAAGCGCGATGACCGTGGCGCCGATGYGCTCCAGCCGGGCTTTGTATTTGGCGTCGATAAGCGTCGAAGCGGKGACGAGGGTAAGGCGATAGCCACGCGCCGCCGCCAGCAGCGCCACCGCCATGCCGAACGTGYCGGATGTCGTTTCGACGATGTGGGAGCCTGGCTTCAGTTCGCCATTCGACGCTGCCCGATCGAGAATGTAGCGAGYCGGCATCAGCTTCATCAGCGGAAAAGCCGCCGCGACCAAATTTGGCGCCAGGCGAGCCAGGCGTGGAGTTTCGAGGTCCCTGAAATAGTCGACGGCGAGGGTCACCATGTCCAGCCCTCCGCATTGACCAGATGGACCTCGATGTCCTTGAAGCCGGCGCGTCTAATCTGTTGTGCGACCAGAGCTGCCCGTCGCTTCAGATTCGATGCGAAAAGATCGAAGATGAGACCAAACAACGACCCGCTATGGGCGACTTGCACGCCGCACGCCCCGGCCCGCCTGGCGATTTCAGCGATCTCGTCGAAACCCTGTTTCGGCAAGTGGCGTTGACTGATCAAGGCACTGGCCGAGGCGGCACGTCCAAGGAGATTGGGATCCTGAAGGGAAATCGCCCGCGCCACCAGCGCCCGAAGCACGCCGAATTCCTGGATTTCGGCACTGTCGTAGCGCGCCGGCGGCAGCTGCAATGTGTCGACCGGGACACCGCCATTCGCCTTGAACCCGACCAGTAGCAGCGGCGGCAGCGAGCCGCCGAAATTCTCGATCACCCGGCCCTCGCGTTGCGCGAACAGGACCGCATGCTCATCGAATGCGATCGCGTCGCTGGCGCGCTCGGCGGCTACGGCGAGACGGCCGATGGTCGAGGACCGCAGCTGCACCTTGAGGGCCGCGGCAACCGCGCGAATGGAAGCGACGACGTCCGCGGTCGACGAGCCGTAGCCGTGCCCCACGGGAATCGAACTTTGCAGCGTCAACACGCCACCACCGGTCGCATTCAAGAAATCGAGCGTGAGCCGCGCGGCTGCCGACGCCTTGATCTTGTGATCCGGGTGGACAATGACTGCATCTTCGTCGCTCCTGGCAAAGATCGCCTCGGACCTCAAACCGGCAATCGGCAGCGTGACGAGCCCGCGATGAAGGCGCCCGCCATCGTCCTTGAAGACGCCCTGGATGAGTTCGCCGTGATGCCCAATAGCCGCTCCCCTTCCGGTCGAAGGCCGCGGCGTTTCACGGCTCACAAGGTCGCCGGCGCCAGYCAWTTTCATCTCCCCCACGCGTTGTCGCAGCGGAGGAGGATGGCGGTGACGGCTGACACCCGCTCTCAAGGAATTCCGGTATTGACGGCTTGCTGTCGAACGAGCCAGCCGGGAGGCRCACGATCCATCGTCAGGCAGCGGAGCCGAGATGCCTCAGCGGCCGGCCAACCGAAATCGATTGCGCCGCAGCCATGATACCCTCGGCATCGATCGCGTAATGCCGGTAGAGATCCGCGATCGTGCCGGTCTGGCCAAAATGCTCGACCCCCAAAGCGCGCGTGCGGTGGCCACGGACCGACCCCAGCCAGGCGAGCGTCGCGGGGTGCCCGTCCAGCACCGTCACCATGGCACAGGAAGCCGGAAGACCGGCCAGAAGCCGCTCGACATGACTTGAGGCGCGCGGATGGCCGTACTGGCGCGCCCGGGCCGCGGCTGACCAGCCGGCGTTCAGCCGATCGGCCGAGGTCACGGCCAGAAGCCCGATGTCGCGGCGATCGCCGGCCATCAAGCCCACCGCCTGTACCGCTTCGGGCGCGACTGCTCCGGAGTAAGCTATCACCAGTTCGGCGTTCGGCCCGGGCTCGCGCAGCCAGTAGGCGCCATCGACGATGTCGCGCGCCAGCTTGCTTTCCATCGGGCGTGCCGGCTGCTCGATCGAGCGCGTCGAGAGCCTCAAGTAGACCGAACCTCCGGTCTGATCGCGCAGCCAGCTATGGTCGTCAGGCTCGGCTTCGCCGGTGCGCTGCAGATAGTCGAATGCCCAACGCAGGATGACTGCCAGTTCATCGACATAGGCCGGCTCGAACGTCGCCAGACCGTCCTGCGCCATGCCGATCAGCGGCGTGGCGATCGACTGATGCGCTCCGCCTTCGGGAGCCAGCGTCACGCCGGAGGGCGTCGCGGCCAGAATAAAGCGGGCGTCCTGGTAACAGGCATAGTTGAGCGCATCGAGGCCGCGCTCGATGAAGGGATCGTAGAGCGTGCCGACCGGAAGCAGGCGCTCGCCGTGAAGCGAGTGTGACAGGCCGAGCGCGGAAAGCATCGTGAAAAGGTTCATCTCGGAGATGCCCAGTTCGATATGCTGTCCGGACGCCGCAAACGTCCAGTTGAAGGTGGAGGGGATGCGCTCCTCGCGGAAAATGTCCGCCTGATCGCCGCGGGCGAACAGACCCCGCCTGTTTACCCAGGCGCCGAGATTGGTCGAGACAGTCACGTCGGGTGATGTCGTGACGACACGGCTGGCAAAATCGCTGTCCGACTTTGCGATCTCATGCATCAAAAGCCCGAAGCCTTGTTGTGTGGACATGAACGGCTGAGCGGCGAAGCCGATGCGCGCCGGCACCGGAATGGCAGGGGCTTTGTGACGACGCGGGKCTGCCTGTGCGAAAGGCGAGGACGCAAGGAAAGATCGTATCGCAGCCTCGTCATAGGCGAGCCCCTCGAACATGTCCCATTCGCGCCCCTCGCGGACACCCATGCCTTGCCGGAGCGCGTCGACTTGCGCCGGTGTCATCAATCCGGCGTGGTTGTCCTTGTGGCCGGCGAGCGGCAGGCCGAAACCCTTGATCGTATAGGCGATGAAGCAGGTCGGGCGATCATGCCCGCGCGCTTCCTCGAAGGCATCGATGATGCTCTCGAGATCGTGGCCGCCGAGATTTGCCATCAATGCGGCAAGCTCTTCGTCGCTGCGCTTCTCGATGAGACGGCTGACCGGTCCCTGATCGCCCAGATCGTCCAGCAGGCGCCTGCGCCATGCAGCGCCGCCCTGGAAGGTCAGCGCGGAATAGAGCTGATTKGGGCATGCATCGATCCATGCCCGCAGCTTCTCGCCCCCCTCCTCCTCGAAGGCGGCCTGCTGCAATTTGCCGTGTTTGAGGATCACCACATCCCAGTCGAAGTTGCGAAAGATGGTTTCGAAACGCTGCCACAGGCCTTCGCGCACCACCGCGTCGAGGCTCTGCCTGTTGTAGTCGACGACCCACCAGGTGTTGCGCAGGCCGTGCTTCCAGCCCTCGAGAAGGGCCTCGAAGATATTGCCTTCATCCATTTCGGCGTCGCCGAGCAGAGCGACCATCCGGCCTTCCGGCTGGTCGGTGTTCCAGCCTTTTGCCCTGACATAGTCCTGGACCAGAGAGGAGAACAGGGTCTGCGCGACGCCCAGTCCAACCGACCCGGTCGAGAAATCGACATCGTCGATATCCTTGGTCCGGGACGGATAGGACTGCGCCCCGCGATAGGCACGAAAATTCTGCAGCTGCTGAAGCGTTTGCTTGCCGAACAAATACTGGATGGCATGGAAGACCGGGCTGGCATGCGGCTTGACGGCGACGCGGTCCTGCGGCCTCAGGATCTTGAAATAGAGCGCCGTCATCAAGGTCGAGGCGGACGCCGACGACGCCTGGTGGCCGCCGACCTTGAGGCCGTCCGCCGACTCGCGAAGATGATTGGCGTGATGGATCATCCAGACGGCCAGCCAGAGGACCTTGCGCTCAAGCTCGGAAAGGATCGTCATCGTCGGGCTCMTGTGAAATCTCGCCTCAACGATACCTGCGTCGATCTTCCAAATGTGGCTATTCTTGCGCAAAGCGATCGATGATATTGGCTGATCCAGCCAACTGGGAGCCATCGATGAGGGAAACATGCCAAATCCGGCGCTTGACGCAATCGACCTGAAGATCATCGCTGCGCTGCAGAAGAACGCCAAGGCGACTTCGAACGACCTCGCCGAAGCCGTCGGTCTTTCGCCCTCGCCTTGCGCCCGGCGCGTCAGGCTCCTGGAGAACGCCGGCGTCATCAAGGGCTACACCGTGGTGGTCGACCAGAAGAAGCTCGGCCTGCCGATCAGCGCCTTCGCGTCGATCAAGCTTGAACGGCAGCGCGAGGACGATCTCGACCGGTTCTCGCAAGCCGTGCTGCGCTGGYCGGAGGTGGTCGACTGTTATCTGATGACCGGCCAGCGCGACTACCTGATGCGCATCGTGGTGCGCGACCTTGAAGCTTATGAGCGGTTCATCAAGGACAAGCTGACGCGGCTGGACAACATCGCTTCGATCGAAAGCAGTTTCGCCCTGGGTCAGGTCAAGCGCTCGGAAGTGCTGCCAATCTGATCGAGCGATTGTTCCGCGACGGCCATCGCGGCTGCAGCCGGTCTGCGTGACCTTGCGCTGATCGAGGGCGGATGCGCCTCATGATCGGCGGTCCCTGGCCGCATCCTCRATCAATCTCGCCAGTAACTGGCGGAATCGTTGGTCAGACTTGTCCCCAATGTTTCCTATATCTTCCGCAACCATGCCGGGCGCAGAAACCGACGCCTCCCCACTTATCGAAACGCTGACCTTGAAGGCCCTTGCGTGGTTTTTCTCCACCGCTCCATTCCCGTAGATTCGGAATTCAACAGATGGCGCAACGGCGCTATCCTCGGGGCGTGGGATGGGTTCTATATCGATGATCACCTCTCCCGCCACGTCTGCCTTGGCCGCTTCCAATGACGCGACGACGACCTCCGTTAGCCAAGCTCTGGCTTGGGTGCCAAAGTCCACCTTTGGAGTATGCCCATCCGCGCTCTCGTCCTGCCGACGGTGAGCTTTCTTGCCCCGCTCAAGGGCCTCTTTGAACTTGGACATTTMCGGCCGCCTCCGACCTGTCATCGCATGAAGTACGGCAGATCGGCCGCAGCTCTCCAATCTAAGAACGCACACGATCCTCGGATGTTGCGCCTGGACGAGATTGGTGCTTTGGCCCGCATAACTGATGCGCTCTGCGGGCTCGCTTACCGGGTGCGTGGCTGGACCGTCAGTTCTGATGGCTTTTCGCAAGCGCACGTGATCGGCATCGAAGTGGCGGAGATCGTCAACGTCATTAGGCCGCGTGGCTACTCGCCTTGGTGTCCAGGGAAGGTGAGCGAGCGCGACACGTTAAGCACTACGCTACCTTTCGAACAGCAGCCCTGAACGGGTGATCGATGGTGAAAGCGTCCGGCTGGATTCCCCGCTCGATCTGCGTCCATGTGACAGGATGGGCAATAGGAAAGCCGGGCCGCGCTCGTGGCGAAAACGTACCGACTGCAGTATTGCCGCGCCCGTTGCGAAGATAGTCGAGGAAGATGCGACCCCGTCRGGCTGCTGGATTGGCTGACAAGAGGTAACGGTCCGGCTTGGCATCGATGAGGCACTGGGCGAGCGATTTGGCCATTTGCCGCGCCTTGTCGTGGGTCACACCCGAAGCCAGCGKAGCCGTCAGGTGAATGCCTTTGCCCCCGGTGACCTTCGGCCAGCTCCGCAAACCAGCCGCTTCCATGATGTCACGTAGCGACAGCGCCGCCTCGATCACCGCATCCCATGGCACGCCTTCGCCAGGATCGAGATCGAGCACGAGCTGGTCGGCATGCTCGATGTCGTCAACCGTAGCGTTCCAAGGGTGCAGCTCGACAGCGTCCATTTCGACCAACCCAAGCAGCCCGTCGAGATCGTCTACCMAAACCCGAACACCTTCGCCGCCCTCGCGCTTCTGAACGCGTAGCTGGTGCACCGGTCCTGGTATCAGAGGCAGCGGTCCCTTGTGATAGAAGGTGGCCCCGTGCGCATGACGTACCAGCTTCAGTGGCCTTCGTCCCAAATGGATCAGCGCCCGGTCGGCCACCCGCCGCCAGTAGTCCACAAGCTGTTCCCTGGAAGGTGCAACAGCATYGGGTAGCAGCTGGAGAATGTTCTCGCGAGGAACGCCATGCTGGCCCTCCAACCTGCGCTTGGAGGGCGABGGCGGCTTCGCCGGGATCACCTGGAGATCCTCGCGTAATCCCTTGAACACGGCCTCGCGCAAGATGCCCCGGTCCGTCACGCCACTGAACTGCACCTCCGCCAGCACCTCCGGCCGGACCCACGTTGCCTTGGGCTTTTTGATCGGCTCCGAGAGAGGTGATTTGCTGATGATGAGCGGATCAAGCCGCTCGCGAACCCGCCGGGCTTCCTCCAGCGTATAGCCGCTTTGCGCTTTTCCAGCATAGAGCAGCCGCTCGCCCTGCCACCTGCCGATATAGAGCGAAGCAATGCGGCGTGGCCGCGCGCCAAGCTTTTCGACGAAAGCGACAATCGGGAACGTGTCGCTCTTGACGCACTTGACCTTGAGCCAGCTCGTTTGGACACCGGAGCGGTAGGGAGAATCAGCCCGCTTTGAGACCACACCCTCCAGGCCCATGCGGCAGGCATGGTCGAACACGTCCTTGCCGCTGATTTCCAGGTGTTCGGCATAGGTGAGTGTTGGAGCCGTTTCCTGCAGCAGCCCGTGCAGAGCGGCTTTGCGCTCAATTAGCGGCTGCTGTCGAAGGTCGCGGCCGTTGAGGTGCAGAAGATCGAACGCGAAGAACATGAGCTTCGGCGAGTTCGGGTTTCCCAGCTCCCGCTCGAGAGCTTGGAAATCCGGTAAGCCAGTCTTGCCGAGGACGACCGCTTCGCCATCGAGGATAGCGGATCGGACCGGCAGGTTCGCCGCCGTCTGGACGATCCGTTTGTACCGATGCGACCAGTCATAGCCGCGACGCGTGAAGGCACGTGCYGCACCACCTTCAACGATAAGCTCGGTCCGGTAGCCATCGTATTTGATTTCGTGCAGCCAGTCCGCGTCGGCAGGAGCGTTCTCGACCAGCGTCGGTGATTGGAATTCGATGAAGGCGAGGTGACCGGTCGATTTACGCATGCACTCGAACTCCTGGACCGGGATTCAAACCGGGCCGGAGCAATCGGTTCCGAAGATTTTAGCAAAATTGAATATGGTTGCCGGCCGCCGACGCGGTCGGCTGCTGCCTCTGAAGTTCTTGGACTTTGAGGCGATGATCGTGCGCCGTTCGCTTAACGGTCACTCCAGCGGTGAGCCATTTCTCGTTGCCGCAATATTTTGTACATATTTTGTATATATATATTGACGCAAGAGCAGGCCTCAACGTAGCGTTGAAGGGCTGGGGCCGGGGTCCCTGCGCGCAACTCAATCTCACGGGAGGACTGCACGATGAAATTTCGAGCCCGATCGGCCGCCATTGGCCTCGCCTGCATCGCCTATGCCGCGATTGTCGGATCTGTGCTGCCGGCCACGGCGGAAACGACAAAGGAACGCGTCTTGAGAGAGGGCCGGATCGTGATCGGCATCCACAACCGCGCGCCATGGGGCTACAAGAAGGAGGAAACCGGCGAGTTGCTCGGCTGGCACCCGGACCTGCTTAGAGCGGCGTTCGCCGACCTCGGCGTCAAGCAGATCGACTTCCAGGTCACCGAGTTCGGCGCGTTGATTCCTGGCTTGATGGCCGGGCGTTTCGACGCCGTGGCGTCCGGCTTGTCGATAACGCCGCCGCGGTGCCAGCAGGTCGCCTTCGGCGCTCCCGACCTGAGGCAGGACGACGCGGCGATCGTTCTCGCCGGCAACCCCAAGGCGATCCATGGCTATGCGGATCTTGCCAAGAAATCCGACACCATCATGGGTGGCGGCCGCGGCAGCAACGTCATCCAGAACGCCATCGCCGAGGGCGTCCCTCAGGATCGCATCCTGCAGTTTCCCGACATCGAGACCAACATCGCGGCACTACGTGCCGGCCGCATCGACGCCGCTGTATTTTCTTCGCCGACTGCGATCGGGCTGCTGGCCGGCAAAAAGAGCCCCGATCTGGAGCGCGCCAACCCATTCACGACCGACGAGAAGTCGATCAGCTACGTCGCGATCGCGTTCAGGAAGGATGATGGCGACCTGCGCGACCTTTACAATCAGGGGCTGGCCAAGGTCATGTCGAACGGCACGATTGCCACGATCATGGCGAGGTACGGATTTGGTCCCACGGAAAACGTGCCGCCAGGATTGACGACCTCACAGTTGTGCGGAGCTCCCAACTGACCGGTTCGGCAACGGGAAGACGCCCAGCAATCGCAGGACCTAACGGCGCCGCGCGGCCCKGGCGGCGCCTTCGCCCGCAGACCCTCATATCACTGTCGCTCGGGATCGCCGGATGGCACGACGTCCTCGGGGATCTCCTGCCRCAAGCTYGGCCCATTCGCCAGCCGCCTGCCAAGCGCGGAAACGAAGGCGTCATAACGCTCGCTTGCCTTGGCGCGCGCCGCCTGGGCCAGCGGCTCAGGCAAGGCCGGAGTGGTGGCAAGCCAGAAGCGGATGAAGACCGCGTGGGTTTCAACCGAGATGCCGACGTCGCGCTCCAAGCGTGCAATCCGGCGATCGATCCGGTCGAGACGTTTGGAGATCGCCGCCTCGCGTTGCGCGTCTGCATCCGGAGAGAGGAACGAGGCGATCGCCGCCTCAGCAATGAGCGACTGCGGGCGATCGCGCCGGGCGGCATAATCAACCAGCAAGGCCATCACGGCAGGATCGAGATAGACAGAAATTTGGACCTTCTTCTTTCTTGCTGTCATGACCTTCACAGCTCCATGCCGTCGTTCGGGTCGAGCGCGATCTGACGTGCCACGCCCCGAACAAGGCGAGCCATCCGGCTGCTCTTCGCAGCGAGATCATCCGTCTCATCAGGCGCTTCGAGCTCGAATTCGTTCACGGGCGGCAGCTCGGCAGCCGGGAGAAGAGGATCGAGCTCCGGCTGACGTCGCAATTCGGACTCGGTCGACGCGTCCGGGACTTTCGCCAGGGCAGTTGCGGCTGCCATCCCCGGCGGCGGAGCCGGCAACGGAAGCGCCGTCCAATCGTCAGGCTCCGCCTCGGCTCGAGCCGCGACAGCCGGTGGCGGCATGACGCRCTCCCGCAACCGCGGGTCTTCGAAATAGCGCGCCTTCTTCGCCCGGATAGGCGGCGTGCCCGCCAGCATGACGATCTCGTCGCCGGCCGGCAGTTGCATGATCTCGCCGGGCGTCAGCAACGGTCGCGCCGTCTCCGAGCGCGACACCATGAGATGACCGAGCCAGGGCGAGAGGCGGTGACCGGCATAGTTCTTCATCGCCTYCAGCTCGGTCGCTGTGCCCAGGGCATCGGAGACGCGTTTGGCGGTGCGCTCGTCATTGGTCGCGAAGCTGACCCGTACATGACAGTTGTCCAGAATGGAATTGTTCGGGCCGTAGGCCTTCTCGATCTGGTTGAGCGACTGCGCGATCAGGAAGCTTTTCAAGCCATAGCCGGCCATGAAAGCGAGCGCGGATTCGAAGAAGTCGAGGCGTCCCAGCGCCGGGAACTCGTCCAGCATCAGGAGCAATCGATGGCGATCCGTCCTGGCCTGCAGATCCTCGGTCAGACGGCGGCCGATCTGGTTGAGGATGAGACGGATCAGCGGCTTGGTGCGGCTGATGTCGGAGGGCGGCACGACGAGATAGAGCGTCGCCGGACGAGGACCGGCGACCAGGTCGGCGATGCGCCAGCCGCATGCGCGCGTCACCTCCGCCACCACCGGATCGCGATAGAGGCCAAGGAAGGACATCGCGGTCGAGAGCACGCCCGAGCGTTCGTTGTCGGACTTGTTCAACAACTCACGGGCGGCGCTGGCGATGACCGGGTGCGAACCGCCCTCCCCCAGATGCGGCGTCGTCATCATCGCGGCCAAGGTCGATTCGATCGGCCGCTTGGGATCGGACAGGAAGGCGGCTACGCCGGCGAGCGTCTTGTCCGGTCCGGCATAGAGCACATGCAGGATCGCGCCGACCAGGAGCGCGTGGCTCGTCTTTTCCCAATGGCTGCGCCGTTCAAGCGAGCCTTCGGGGTCGACCAGGATGTCGGCGATGTTTTGCACATCGCGGACTTCCCATTCACCGCGGCGAACCTCGAGCAAGGGATTGTATGCATCCGATCTTGCATTGGTCGGATCAAACAGCAGCACCCGGCCGTGGCGAGCGCGGAAGCCTGCGGTCAGACCCCAGTTCTCGCCCTTGATGTCATGAACGATCGCGGAGCCCGGCCAAGTCAGCAGCGACGGCACAACAAGCCCGACACCCTTTCCCGAACGCGTCGGCGCAAAGCAAAGCACATGCTCCGGTCCATCGTGCCGCAGATAGTGAGTTCCATAGCGCCCCAGCACCACGCCGTCGGGGGCGAGCAGGCCTGCCGCCTGCACCTCGCTTCTTTCGGCCSAGCGTGCGGAGCCATAGGTCGCGACCTCCCTAGCCTCGCGGGCACGCCACAGYGACATGCCGATTGCTACGGCGATCGCGATCAAGCCGCCCGAGGCGGCAATCAGACCGCCGCGCGCGAAGATGGCTGGTGCGTAGGCGTCGTAGAAATACCACCACCAGAAGATGGCGGGCGGATAGTAGACCGGCATGCCGCCAATGACGAACCAAGGCGTTCCGAGCCGCTCCTGATAGCCAAGCTGCCAGGCCGCCCATTGCGTCGAGGCCCARATCGTGAGGAGCACGATCAGGAGGACGACGACGATCTGTCTCCAGAGGACTTTCGTTCCCGACATTCGCTTCTCCTCGTGCCGAGAGTTCGCCAAGGTGGCTGCGAGATGCAACCGCCGGCTGACGCCGATCGCATCGCGTCGTATCGTCGGCAAGAAAGACAGGGAATCGGGAAGTCCAAGAGCGCCTCCTCGATTGCGGGTTTGAGCGGCAGATATCATACGCGATCGCGTATATCCAACTTCTATACGCGTTCGGGTATAGTGCACATTTATACTGCGCGCGCAGATGCATAAGTTGACGGGCAAGCCGGCGCCATCGAAGCCTGCGGCCCGAGATGCGGACGAACGCCAAGTCTCCATGCCGCGATTGTGTTGCGGTCCAAGTCGTCAGCGCCACGGCTCAGGAAAACCGTGAGGATCTGCTCCCAAGGGATTTTCGCGGCCGACATGGCAGGATTTCCTTTCAGCTGCTAGAGACCTAGCCCGCGCTTGCGGGCGAAGCTCCATTCGACACTGCCGTCGCCGCGAGTGCTGCCGCTGACATGCTGGCCCAGGTGCCTTTCGAGCGAAGGTGTCCAGGGCACGAGCTGGAACCCGAGGCCATCATCGATCATCGCGAAGCGGCCGGACGCGAGCGCAAAGCGCTGGCTGTAGGTACCGGACACGGATTCGCCAGGTGCGGCACGGTTGAACGAGCGGCCGGATTGGGCCGCGATCCTGCCGCCCAGCGCCTCGAGCTCCCTTCGGCGCAGCGTGTCGATCAAGTTGCCGGCAAAGACGGTCCCGCTCGGCTGCCGCTTCGCCAGCCCCAGCCCGACCAGATGCTCGACGCGCCGATCGAGCGCCTGGCGCACCTCGGCGCCGAAGCCRCCATCGGAAAGAGCTGCCGCAGTACGRGCAAGCGCCTGCCGGTCGAGCCAGGTCGCCCCCTCCGCAACCACCTGTCTGTCGATGTCGAGATCGGAGCGCACGGCAAGCGCCAGCCGCCGCCGACCCTGAGCGTCCTCGAATGTGCGCAGTTCGACGATTGCGCCTGGCGCACCATCGCCCGCCGCCTCGAGATCGGCGAGCCGGACGTGATGACAGCGGCCGTCGACGCCATCGATGACCGCATAGGCACTGCCGCTCAGTTCGTCATCCAGTCCGCGCTCGATCAGACGGCCGGTAATCCTCTCGCCGATGCTCTCTGCGRCCAGCACATAGCTGGCGCTCGGGCGTTCGATGTCGCGGGCCGAGAATGYGCGATGCATGCGTTTGATGATGTCGGCGCGCTCACCCATCTGGCGCAGCGTCGCCTCGGCTCTCTCGCTGACGATCCATTGGCCAGGGCCTATCTGCTCGGCGAGGCCAAGCGTTTCCAGCCTGCGCACCCGCCCGATCTGTGGCGCGATGAATTCGTCAGGCTGGCGATCGGCGCGTGGCGCGAGATCGACGACGCCGTTCTCGCCTGCGTCGCGGAGCAACTGGCGGTCCAGCCCGGTCCACCGCTCGGCCTCGACCTGGCGCTCGACATGCCGGCGGATCTCAAGCTCCGACCGGGGGCCAAGCTCCTGCGTGACGAGCTCGCTGGCGCGATCGCGCATGCCGCGGCTGATGTAGTCGCGCGAGATCACCAGGTCTTGGCCGTCGTCGGCCCGGCCCCGCAGGATGACGTGGACATGCGGATTGTCGGTGTTCCAATGATCGACCGCGATCCAATCGAGCGAGGTGCCGAGATCCTTCTGCATGCGACCCATGAGATCACGGGTGAAGGATTTCAGGTCGGCCATCTCGCCGGCATCTTCGGGCGAGACGATGAAGCGGAAATGATGTCGGTCGTCCTTGCAGCGATCGACGAAATCTGCGGTCGACGCATCGTCGACCTCCGGTCCGAACATGCGGGCTCTCGCATCGTCGCGTGTGACTCCCTCGCGGCGCAGATAGTTGAGGTGGGTCGCCAGCGGCGCGCCGCGTTTTGAATGGCGAACCACGCGGGTCTTGATCGTGGCTAGGCGGGAGCGGCCGGTGAGGAATCGATTGGCTTGAAGGCTCGCTGCGCTGCCGCGTCCGAACTGCGAGCGCCTGCCTGTCCCGATCCGGCCCGAGCGCGACACGCCACCGGCCTTTTGCGCCGCCGCAAGCGCCTGGGCGATGAAGGGCCGCGACGATTGGGCTCGCGTTGAGYGAATGCGGCCCGGACGGATACGGAACTCGTGCTCATCAGACACGGCACACGCCCTCACCTTGCCATAAATACAGCGAATGCAGCGGCTTGCCTGTTCTCAGCACATTGCGCCGTGGCGCTGYAATGTGCGGGAAGCGGTAAAAAAGCCAGCAAATACAACGAGCCGACCGCAGCACAATGTGCGCCCTTTTATCTTGCCGTCCCTCGGTTGTTGCCGTAACCGTCTGGTCCCTGCAAAAATTTGAAGTAGTGCATGCTCGCGTCATGTCGGGTTCCTTCGGTTTGTGGAGGACAATCGGATGGCGCCTCGCCRCTCCTGGGCCAAGGCCAAGAGCGCCTACTGGTCGTCGCAGGTCGCTAGCTGRCTCGGCAGCAGTCTGAGCGCGCAGGGATTCTGCCACCAGGCCATCTCTCGAACAGGACGTTCGATCCGTCGATGGACCATCTGGCGAGCAGCGAAGACCCACGTAAACGCGCGCTGGCTCTCGCCGAATGATGAGGATTGGACAACTCACAATGGCGGTGGTCGTATGTTGTTGCGACCCCGGTGGATGGTTCATAGTTGCAGCGTGATGGGGATAAACAGATGACCCAGTCTTCCGCAAACGGAGCAGAGACAAGACTGYTTGCCGAGGCCATTGCCGCGCTTCGTGAGCTGACGTCGCGGGCGCGGGAGACGCACGACCGATCGTTCGACGATGGCCATTCCGCCGATTCCTGGCAGAGCGATGAGCTGCGTGCCGCGATAAAACGTGYTGAGGCAGTAATTGCGAAATCGGAGGCTCCCCGAGAATAACAGGCTGCGTCGAAAGTCTGCTTACTTGAACCTGCAAACTCGGGATTCATGTCAAGCCGGACCTGACGTGCAGCGGCCGAACGCTTACTTGTTGCCCCGTGTCCCATGCGCAGCAAAGGCGGCGACGTCCAACGGGAGGCCGGGACGCGATGTGACGGAGACTTCGTCATCGCTGCGATATCCGCAGGCCGGACCCAGTGAACAGCTGCCGCGGCTGCGAACCGGCCGCGAAAAGTTCGCGCACGAACGGTGACGATGAGACCCCCACGGAAGCGTGTTCACCGGACGAACGACCGGCACTGCCCAGGTGGCCGGACCGCGCTGTGAACAGCGGCGCGGTCTTCCATCTAGTGGCCTTGCTATTGGCGGCGGTGAGCGCGCCGGTCGCATCACCGCCGCCCGACAAAGGGCGAAGCTTCGCGACATAGGCGCGGGTTTCGGCCGGCAGCGGGCGGCCCCTCAACGAGGCTTCATAGCGCCCCGGCCCCGCATTGTAGGCGGCGAGAAAACCCGGTGAACCGTATTGATCATAGAGCTCGCGAAGATAGGCAGCGCCGGCAAGGATGTTGTCGTGCGGATCGAACGGGTCGCGGCCCAGTTGGTGACGAAGGCGCAGCTCGGCCCATGTTTCGGGCATGATCTGCATCAGACCCACCGCGCCCTTTCGCGACACGGCGCGCGGGTCGCGGGCGCTCTCGAGGTRCATGACCGCGCGTATCCAGAGCTGAGGAACGCGGAAGCGGCGCGACGCCTCGACGATATGTGCCGCGTATGGATCGTGGGCGGATTTGCGGGAGACAGGCGCGGATTGTGCGGCGGCTCCCGTGATCGCGTGGCAGAAAATCAGCATGCCGGCGACGAGCCGACGTGCTTGCCTCCAACCAGACAACCAGGTGACGGGGCGGCGTTCGTGCGCACGGTTCGGYGCCGACGGCCCGCTCATCGAGCGCGCTCCGGCCGCCATTTCGGCCGGATCCAGCGCAGCGACCAGGAACCGTCGTCGGATCGGAAGAGACCGGCGCGAAAGCGCCGGCCAAACAATGGATCCTCCAGCCGGCACGACAGATAGTCACCAGCCGTCTGCCCGGTTTCCTTCCAGGCCGCGCCGACCTCGGGGCCGCTGCCATCGCCGATGTGGATGCGAAAATCCGGCGCGTTGCCGCTGGACGTCCTGATCGGGACAAGCATCAGTTCGACATCGACGAGCAGTGTTCGAATGCGTCCGGCGTAACCGGATTCTGTTTCCTTGAAGACGCCGATTTCGGCCATGGACTATCTCCTTCCTCTGTTGGCTGGGCTGAATTTCAGTTCGCGGGAGCAAGCCAGGTGTAATGGCCATTGCCCTTCTCGTCGGTCCAAAGCGGTATTGCGCGCCCAACGATCGAGCTCACCGGGAACGGGCCGAAGTAGCGCCCGTCGAGACTGTCCTGGACACGCCGGTTCATGACGAAGACTTCGGCGGCGGCGAGCGTGCGGCAGCCCTGCCAGTCAGGCAGCGCGCGTCCCTTGCGGTCGCGCTCCAGCGCGCCRCCAATGGCAAGCCCGTTCACCGTGACGAGCCGGCCGAGGCGACAAATTTGCTGTCCAGAAAGTCYCTCGATGTGCTTCAGCATCGRCACGCCGAGCGGAAGGTAGCCACGCTTGGCGGCGAAGCGTGCGACCGGGTCCGGCGACTTGATGACAACGAGCGCGCCAGCCGTAGGAACGGCCATTGTCCTGATCGCGTAGAGCCCGATTGGTGCGCTGGCCGATGCGTTCCATAGCAGCAGCGGCGGCATCTTGCCCAAAGCCGGAGCGACCGTTGCGGAGACAGCCGCAAGCACCGCGGCCATGCAAGCGGCGCGGCTCATGAGGTGGCTCGCTTGCGCAACAGAAAGGCGCGATGCTGCGCGAGCGAGTAGGCAGGCGGCGTTCCGCCGGCAATCAGTCGGTTGTGGGTCTGACGCCAATAGTCCGGTGCGACCTCAACCGGATCGAGGCCGCTCGCCTCGATCGCGTCGATGAGTTGCAGGACCCGCTCAACCTTGCCCCAACCTGCGATCTTGAGCAGGATCTCGCCGCCTGGCCGGATGTAAGGCATCGTCTGAAAAGCTTCAGCGGGCAAGACGGCGCGCACGATGTCTATGCGCGAAACGACGGTGCCAAAATCATTCGCCGCCCAGCGCACGAAGGCAAAAACACTGCCTGGCGCAAATCCCACGACGCGGCGGCGCTTGTCGATGATCGTCTGATCAGCAGGGCGTCCGAAGCGAATGCGACGCTCGATCCGCTTCTCGATCCAGATCAGCTCGACCGTGGTGAGATCGRCACCCGGCACCGATTGGGGAGACGGCGTCATGTGCCGGCTCCCTCGCGCCGCCCGATGCACCGTCGCTTCTGCTCCCCGCCGCCAGTCCGCGGCTTGCCCGCAAGACTGTTAGATTGAGAGTTAGACTCTAAGTTAGGAGCGCGATTCCCCGTTTCGGGGCCGTGCCTTAAAGCCGATGGCGGTTCCCGAAAGCACGAGGATGCGGTTCCCGATGGCACGATAGTTCGGGTTCCCGATGGCACGACGCTGTCCACAGGCGCCGGCGCCGGTTCGAAAGCCAGCAACACTCGGCCGCCAGCTTCCACCTCCGTGAACAGAAGGTACCCAGGAAGCGGTTGGCGCCGCACGATGTCGCGCAGCTCGAAGGCGAAGCGCTTGAGCGGCGAGRGGCTGCCGGACTTGCGATGCAGGTGGCTGATGTCGAAGCGCCAGYCGGCGCGCTGGCGACCGCCATGCTTGCGCACCAGTCGATAGAGCCAGCGCTCCAGGCCGCCGGTCAGCCCGAAATAGGCCCGGTCTATGGTCAGGATCAGCGCGTCGTCCATGACGGCGCGGTAGAACCAGTCGGGCAGGATCAGTTCGAGGCCAAGCGGGCGACCGTTGCGACCCGAGCGCTCCTGCCATTCGTTGATCCACGAGAAGCGATGGCGACGGCCTTCGGCGGGTTGGCGGATGGAGGTGACGACGCTTGTCGACTGCAGGCGATCGAGCGCCGCCTTGAGGCGCAGGTAATCTCGCTTGGAGACGCCGCGGCCGATGAAGGTAAGCATCTCGTAGG
>NZ_MDDT01000058.1:0-10049 GCF_001854815.1 Mesorhizobium sp. LCM 4576 | reverse complement strand
TCGATCGGCGCGATGCGCCTGGTTTTTGCGAGGGAGAAGAAGGGATAGGCCATGAGGTCCTGCGCATCGCGTGGCGCGACCACGCCCGGCAGCGCCTGGAACAGGTCGAGCTGTTCGCGCTCCAACGGTTGACGTGGTCTGGCCGACAAAGGGGAAATCAGCGTACTCAGCGCCTTTCGCGCCCGGCATAGGGGATCAGGCGGGCGGCTTGAGGCTTTGCGGGCAGCACCGAGCCATGCGGATCGGACGTCGATGTCATCGCGCCGCGCTGGACCCAGAGCTGGAGGTCGTCGACGGCGTAGACGACGCGGCCGCCAAGTTTGCGATAGGCAGGCCCGGTCCCGTAGGTGCGGTGTTTCTCGAGCGTGCGCGCCGAGAGACTGAGGAAATGCGCGGCTTCAGAAGTGCGCAGGTAGCGCGGCGGCAGTGGCGCGGCGTCGGCGTTCATGAGGTGTCTCCTTCCGGCCGTTGCGGTTGAACGGCGATCGATTGCCAGGATGGAGGAGCAAGGGCACCGTGATCAGGTGCGCAATTGAGGGGCGCTATTTCGCACCGCGAGGGCCGTCGGGGGTGGCGCAGGCGCCTGCATCGATCGGCGGTAGCGGCGCTCGACCATTTTCGCGCTATCTCGTATCAAGCAGCGCAGTCGCTCACGGGAAGTCGGCTCGGACAGGCCGGCGCCCGCAAGGCCTTCGCGCCATCAGGAGACGCCTCGCCCGGTGTCGGGCGAGGCGTCTGCCGATTCAGTCGCCGTTGCGGCGGTTGGGGCGTGACCAGATGAGGCTGTGGCCCTCACCTTCCTCGTCGGCGAAGAGGTTGGCGTAGATCGGAGCGGTGAAGCTCGGGTCGTCGAGCTTGAGCCCGAGATAGTCGCGGCCCTCGGTGGAGCGCTTGGACCAGGCGGCGCCGATCTCGGCCTTGCCGACCACCACGCGATGGCTCGGAGCATTTTCGCCGCTGGCCCGGGTGTCGGGGACGATGCGTACGCTCTTGGCCTGGACGCTCAGGGTGACGATCTCGCCGGTGAACTCGTTCGCATTGGTCTTCTTGAAGGTGCCGATGGTAGCCATTTTCAATCTCCGTTTTCGTTTCCGAGCCCGCACCATGCGGCCTCGATGGCGATCGTGAGGCCGAAGGCAACCGCCGCCGCATCGCTTGCGACCGAAAAAGAGCGGAGGATGGCGCAGGCGCGCGTTTCTTGAGTTGCGCGAGGAATGGGCTTCGCCCAGGGGAAGAAACTCGCGACGCGCCATTGCGGCATAGGCGGTCGAGGCTTCAGCCGTCCTTCGGCCAGATCAGTCCGTTCGAGAGGTCGTTGGTGCGCTCTGAGAAACTGCCGACGGAGACGATGGGATCATCTGCGAGTAAAGCGATGGTGTCGGCCGTTTCGCCCGTGCTGATGTTACCGCGCCTGACATGTGCTGCATCAGAGGCTGGACCCATCTGGCGATCGCGGACGGGATCAGCCTCGGCTTCGGGTGATGACTGGTGATGCCGTTGCTGGAGCCTATCGAAGCTGGTCCGGACACGCGCTCTCCAATGCCGGCCTTTGCGCTGGAGCGGCCGTATGTTGCGGACGTCTCACTTGGGCCGACAGCGGACCGGCAGGCCGTAGAGGGATAAGTGAGGATCTGCCATGGGTGCGCGGGGGCTCGCCATGTCGAAAGCTTTGCAACCAGCTTGCGCAAGTCTTGCTGCGCTCCAGATGTCACTCRTAAACGACACTCGCCGCGATGAGACGCACCAGCTCCGCCTGCCGCCGTGTCTCGGTCTTCTCGAATGCGTGCTGCAGGTGGGTGCGCGCGGTGGTCAGGCTGATGCGGAGCTCGTCTGCGGCCGCCTGCAGCCCTTCGCCGCGGGCGATCGCGATTGCCACGGCCGCCTCGGCCGGGGTCAGCCGATAGAGATTGCGCAACTGGCCCTGYGCGGTCCGCGGCGCGCTGTCCGGATCGGCCACGAACACGATCGCGGCGGGGCGGCCGGCCAAGAACCAGGTCGACTTGGTCCTCAGCGGCGCCACCAGCACGCTCAGCGGTCGCCGCGGCGCCGGCCGCGCGAGCGCCATCACGCCGCCCGCAGTGTCCGACCGCTCCGCGGCCGCGACGATCAACCGCTGGAATTGCGCGGCATCCGCGCGCCTGGCTGCGCGCAGCGCCGATTTCTCTGTCCTGATTCCGTCCGCTTCAGTAAGCAGCGCTTCGGCCACCCGGTTGGCGAACAAGATCTCGCCGTTTGCCGCCACGATCAGCACGCCTTGGGCAACGCGGTCGAGCGCCTCGACATTGGCACTCCTGGYGATCTCCGAACGCGAGAGGCGCAATCCCACGCTCGCCGCGCGGACCAGATGCGGCCCGATACGGCGCAACCGGTCGAGGTGCTCGGGCTCGAACTCTCCTGTTGTCTCGGCGCGTCCGCAGGTGAACACGACGCGCGTGTCCGGCTCGTTCACCAGCACGACTCCGATCGAGTGGCACATGTCGCCAGGCCGGCAGAAGTCGTTGTAGAATTCGGAGCGCCGGTAGACCTCGCGCGGTAGGAGCTCCCAGATCGGGATCAGCGTACCGGCGCGCAGCCGCGCGATGCGCGGCAGGAACACATTGGTCTTGTAATAGTACCGCGCATAGGTGAGGTCCGCCTCGGGCGGCATGCGCACCGAATTCGCTTCGCTGCGCAACGTTCTTGTGTTCTGGAACGTGAGCTTGGTGGCGGCGCCTTCGAGGAAATCGGACAGCGTCTCGAGAACCTGCGGCCAGCGGCCGGGTTCGACCGCCGCATCGTAGATCTGCCCCACCATGCCGTCGAAGTCGTGCATGTTTGCCGGCTTTCACCGCTCCCTCGCCTGAGGGGATTTGCAGTCTGCCGGAAGCCGGCTTCACTGACAACCATTCCCCGCCGCATCTCGTATGTTCATACGAGGCGACCGCTGAGGCCAGCGTGTAGCTATCGTGACGCCATCAAGCTTCACATCAACCACATGTGGTGAAAGATGCAAACGCGGGCAGCACCTGGTACTGAAACCGACTGGAATGGTACGCATTACGAAACGCTGCTGACGGCGCGCGAGACCGGCGGCAAGCTCGGGGCATTTGCATCCGATGCTGGTCCGGGCGATGGACCGCCACGCCATCGCCACCCGAAATCCGACGAAGTCTTCATCGTTCTCCAAGGGCGGCTGCGCTTCTGGCGTGCCGGGGAGATTTCCGAGCGTAGCGCCGGGGCATTGTTCTACATTCCCGCTGGTGTCGAGCACACCTTCGTCGTCGTTGAGCGTGCGCGATGGATCGCTATCCTGTCCCCAGGTGGCCTCGAAAGCTTTTTCCCGACGGTTGCCGCGCAGGGACTGGAAATTCCGCGCGACCTCGCGGTGATCAAGGCGATTGCGACCGAGTTCGACATGGAAATTACCGGGCCACCCTTCTCGATCGCTGGGCCATAACGCACTTGGCGTGTCCGCGCATTTGGCTTCACCGGATCGACTGGTATGATCGTCGGGCCGACCGAATTCGGGAATGTCGATGGTCGGCTGAGATGATCCGCGAAGTTGCCGGCAAAAAGGGGCGATGACATGGAAGCGGCGCCGCGTTCACAGATTGCAGAGCACTACGCGCGAGGCACCCTGATCGCAGATATCCGTGATGGTCTTGCCGCCTTGGGGAAGACCGAAAGCACGGTCACGGCCGAGGACCTCTCGCCGGTGGACGAGTTTCACATTGGCGGCCGCGCCGCCACGGGAGAGCTGGCAGGGCAACTTGCGCTCACCACCGGGGATTGAGTGCTCGACATCGGCTGCGGCCTGGGTGGCCCGGCCAGACAGATCGCTGAGCGCTACGGCTGTCAGGTGACCGGCATCGACCTCACTCGCGACTACGTCGAAGCCGGCGCCGTCCTCTCCGGCTGGCTTCATCTCGAGGACCGCGTCTCGTTGCAGCAGGGCGATGCTTTGGCGCTGCCCTTCGCAGATGRATCGTTCACCGCCGCTTACATGTTGCACGTTGGAATGAACATTGCCGACAAAACCGCACTGTTTTCGGAGGCAGYGCGGGTCCTGCGCGCGGGCGCCCGGTTCGGTGTCTTCGACGTCATGCGCACCGGAGCCGGCGAGCTGTCTTATCCGCTGCCATGGGCGAGTACGGCAGATGCGAACGCGATCGCCACGCCAGAGCAGTACCGCGACGCGCTTTCCGCGGCAGGGTTCGAGGTCTTGTCGGAACGCGAGCGGCGCGATGTCGCGCTTGACCATTTCGCGCGGCAGCGCGCCCAGGCGGCCACAGGGCGGGTAGTACTGGGGATCCAGACGCTCATGGGAGCGCGGCGGCCGCAGATGGTCCGAAACATGGTCGAAAGTATTTCAGCGGGCCTGATTGCGCCGGTCGAGATCATTGCCCGAAGGTGCTGATGCCTGAGTTCGATCGCTGGCTCTGGCTGCTTCGGGTCAGAACTTCAACGAAGGAGCCCTGCCCTGGCACCGTCGGCTTAGGTGATCAGCAGAGCTGGCCTCAGCGGCCGTAAGGCGGAGCAAAAAACGTCATTCAATTCACGATCATAACCATGGGCGTGCAGAAGATGCGTTAAGTGACGAAGGCGTGGAAACCCTTCAGGAATGACGCCGTCGCGCGCGAAGCAAATGGCGATAGCCGCGCTCGACCATCTTCAGGCCGTCACGAACTAAGCGATGCGTCTGATAGCGAAAAGCCGAGTCGTGCCAGTCGGCGGCGCTGACCAGCCGTCGACCGAACAAGACGGTCGCCACTTCGAAATGGGATGCCCGCTCTTCCYGRCCATCGAGGCATCGCAGCATGTGGCCAAGGCGACGGYGCTGCGCCGCRGTCAACCGCGCGTCGGGAAGGTGCTGCCTGTGGATCGAGCGGATGAACCGCTCAATGGCCTCCAGCCGGTCGTACGCCATGCCGTCCAGTGGGATGATGGCGGCAACCGGTTCATCCGGCTTGGCGTCGCCAAGAACTGYCAGTTGCGTGCCGCCAGACCGTGTATGGAGGCCGACCTCATCATGCCGGCCCACGCCTCGCGGTACGTCGATGGTGCTGCCTTCCCGCGTTTGCAGTTCGGGCGGAACCTCGACAAGATTCACGACCCCAGGGTTGATCTCTGGTGCCCAATAGACGGGCTGCTCGATAGCGGACTGGTCAGGCCTGGCGGCGAAACTGCAAACCCCAGCGCTTGCGTAGTGCCCGCATCGCCTTAGCCGAGCGAGAGGTTGYGAAGTCCCGCTGATACAAGGGATTGCGGCGCAGAAACTCCCAGGYAATCTCATCGGCGGTTGCGCCTTTGATGAATGCATATGCCTGTGGGTCACGCCACTGCGATGTATCCGRCTTCATCCGCATCCTTCCCTTCTCGACGATTTGATAGGGGGGCGCGGCGTTGAGCGAGATCCTTGGATTCCGTCATTGACGAACGGAGGAGGAGAGAACCCGGCGGCGAGCAATCGAGCGAGAGGTATCCCGATGCATATGCTGCTGGGCGGCTTGCCTGGAAAGCCGTTCAGCTTTTGCGACGTTTCGGAACATTTTAGCCTCGCTGAATTTCATCTTCGCATGACGGAGCCACACGAAACCGGAGAAGCCGAGGATGCCAACCGGCGGGAACTCACCCCAGCCTATTGCCGGGCTGCTCGCGCGCTGCTCGATTGGCCTCAGGTCCRCCTGGCTGCGAAGTCCAATCTCAGCGAAGCCACGATCCGCGACTTCGAGAGCGGGAGGCGCATCCTCCGCACTGGAAGGATTGTGGCGGTCCGCWAAGCCTTCGAGTCGGYCRGCGTGACGTTAACGCTTGGCGGCCCTTTGCTGACAACGTCGGCGGATATTCCCTTAAGTGAGACAGAAGACCAGCGGGCCGGCGCACCGGCGGCGCGTACGTCGAAAAGGATCCGCAGTCGACCGCTGAAGGGTGAGGACGCCGAGGTCAAACACGTCGTTCAAGTGCATGACATTTCACCGGCCCAGCGCGAGAGCTGGTGCGCCGTCACGGTAACGACTGGCGCAAGATCGACGAGGCTGCGACAGTCTACAAGGACGACAAATGAAGGGCCGCTTGACCGAGCATATGCCGCTTCGTGATCGCCTTACTGGGCGGTGAAGAAGGTCGACAACACCTTACCCCTTCTCGCCGAGCAGGCAGACATGCCGCCAATATCTCGATCCGCATTTCGCTTCGCCAAAGRAAAAGCCCGCGTCGCCGCGGGCTTGTTCATTGTTGAATATTTGACGATCAGGTCTTGTCGACGACGTTCTTCACGGCGTCCTTGACCTGGCCCTTGGCGACCTGTGCYTTACCCTTGGTTTCCTGAACCTTGCCCTTGGCCTGTTCCTCGTGATTGTCCACGGCCTTGCCGAGGGCTTGGCGCGCCTTTCCGGCGACTTCGTTGGCATTGCCCTTAACCTTGTCCGATGTGCTTCCCATGACGCGCTCCCTTGCTGGATTAAGGCATTCACTCCGCAAGAGAATCTGTTCGTCGACAATTGGTTCCCGATTCCGGAAGACCGCAGCAGAATAGAGGGTCGTGACAGCGGGAACGGACGGGCGCGTCCATTGCTCGGACATCTTGTAACATGAAGATCGATCCGCCGCTCACAGAACGCTCGAGGAGCCCCGCGTAACGTTTGCGATCCCTACTGGCTCGCGCCCTGCAGTGTCTTGAACGTCTCTGTCCAGTTGCGATAGGCCTCGTCATCACCTTGGCTCCACGCGCTGAACGCGCGCCAGGCCGCAAAAGACGAAGCGGGCTGCTCGAAGAGCGCGCCGATCGATTGGTCGCCGGCGGGCTGGTCGCATATCGCGTCATGAGCGAGACGCCGCAGGTCAGCCAAGGCAGAGCGGATCTGCGGAAGCGGAAATTCGAAAAGATCGCTGTTGTCGTTCGCTTCTCGAACCACGACCGCAAGCTTGGCGRTCACACCCGCCAACGATTGTGCCGGCGTCGCCGCGATCTCGGCCAACAGGGCGTCGGCCTTGTCCGCCGCATCCTCTTCCCGGCCATCGAGATCGTCGCAGTCGGCGCTAGCCCCCTCCCCGCGCTCAACAAGAGCGCCTGTAGGCAAAAGTGCGCCGCGCTCCAAGAGCCCCTCCTCCTCTTGCTGCTGCCGGACTGAGGAAGCCAGCATCTCGACATGGGCATCGATCCAGGCAAGGGACAGGAGAAGTGCGGGGTCGTGTGACAACGGAGCTTCGGCTGAAGAGCCGGCAYACTCTTTGGTCAACGGAGATTGCATCTCCCGTCCAAGCGTGACGGAAGGCAAAGTCGTGGTATTGTCGGAATCAGCCATGATCCGAGCTCCCACACAGCTTGGCTTTGGTCAGGTCGGGCAAGGTGTTCCTGCACCCTGCTCGACCGTTTCACCGCCGCCCATGACCTGGAGATGATCTCTCGTGGGTCGCAGGCGGTGGCAACTAGCGGTGATTTAAGTGAACGCAGGCAAAAAATCAAGCCCTATGGCATCAAATGATACTTTTAGTATAGATGAACTTACAAGCGGACAAATTCGAGCCGCACGTGCTTTGCTTCAATGGGATCAGAAAACGCTTGCGGAACGGTCCAAGGTCTCACTCGCTACGATCAAACGACTAGAGCCTCTAACCGGTCCAATAAGTGCAAACAGGGTGACCATTGACGCGTTGCGACGCGCACTCGAATCCGCAGGCATTCAGTTTATCCCGGAGAATGGTGGTGGTGCGGGTGTCCGGCTCGCCAGCCGTTCTGATCAATCGTAGCAAGGTTTCGCAGTCAGCATGAAAGGACGCCTCGCCCGGTGCCGGGCGAGGCGTCTTCTAGGTCACTCGCCGTTGCGGCGGCTGGGGCGTGACCAGATGAGGCTGTGGCCCTCACCTTCCTCGTCGGCGAAGAGGTTGGCGTAGATCGGAGYGGTGAAGCTCGGGTCGTCCAGCTTGAGCCCGAGATAGTCGCGGCCCTCGTTGGAGCGCTTGGACCAGGCGGCGCCGATCTCGGCCTTGCCGACCACCACGCGATGGCTTGGAGCATTCTCGCCGCTGGCCCGGGTGTCGGGGACGATGCGTACGCTCTTGGCCTGGACGCTGAGGGTGACGATCTCGCCGGTGAACTCGTTCGCATTGGTCTTCTTGAAGGTGCCGATGGTAGCCATTTTCAATCTCCGTTTTCGTTTCCGAGCCCGCACCATGCGGCCTCGATGGCGATCGTGAGGCCGAAGGCAACCGCCGCCGCATCGCTTGCGACCGAAAAAGAGCGGAGGATGGCGCAGGCGCGCGTTTCTTGAGTTGCGCGAGGAATGGGCTTCGCCCAGGGGAAGAAACTCGCGACGCGCCATTGCGGCATAGGCGGTCGAGGCTTCAGCCGTCCTTCGGCCAGATCAGTCCGTTCGAGAGGTCGTTGGTGCGCTCTGAGAAACTGCCGACGGAGACGATGGGATCATCTGCGAGTAAAGCGATGGTGTCGGCCGTTTCGCCCGTGCTGAGATTGCCACCGTCTGACATGTGCTGCATCAGAGCCTAGACCCAACTGGCGATCGCGGATGGCGTCTGTTCGTCGTCGAGCGCACGACAAGGTAATGCCGTTGCTGGTTGCTACCGAGCTCGGCCAGCCGCTCGCTCGGCGCGCTTTTTAACGCTTTGAGAGCTCCTTTATTCCGTCCAGCGTCTCGATGCCGTTCTCAAACAGCGCCATCTTCTCCGCCGCCAGCGTCTCGCGCTCGGCACTGCCCAACGGCAGATCGGCCCCAAGCTCTTTGAGGCGGCTGAGGAACGACGGCGCAACACGTCTCTACCTCGGATGCTCAACGACCGGCGCCCTGAGATCGGGCTGCTAGGGAGTCGCACCTGGAGTAGTCACAGAGGCCGGCCTCGACCCGGCTGATGTAGGCTGAGCGGAAGCGGGGCCGGGTTGAGACCGCGCCGGAACAGTGTCGCGCGCGGGGGCCAGTGCAACGGTAATAGCGACCACAAACGTAACCGCTACCGCAATGCCCCCGGCCAAGGATACGACATTCAGGATGCGCTCTGCGTCTCGGCCAGGCCTCACCACCAGCTTGGAGTAGTCTTCTTCCGATAAGAAGCGATAAATCTGGTTCCGCCAGACGTCTCGTAGCTGGCGCTGCAGGGCGGCGAACCTATGACCGGAATATATGACTACGAAGATGTAGGCACAGACTATTGTCATCACCGCCACAATCAACAGAGAGGGTGCGTTAGCGGCGACGCGCGCGGCGATCAAACCAATCCCGATTCCTAGGGCCGAGGCTACAGCAGCAGCAACCTGTCGTGTGGCATCGGTGATTTTACCGGTCTCGTCAGTCACCGCCTTCCGCAGATCAGCAAGCGCCCTCAAATTATCTGCGCTCACCTTCGCAAGTGACATCTGATAGGCGATCTTGGCGCCCTCCAACGCGAAGGCAACATTCTCTTTGATACATTTTATGGTGTCAGCGTGGTTACCTCCGGTTCGAGCCAACTCCGTCGCAAAGAGTGTGTGCTTAGTCTCAGCCTCGCGATCCAACTCGTAAACCCATCGCGCGGCCGCCTGAAGCTCGCCGAAGCCGTGTTTGCCCAAATCACGGACTGTATCCGCATCAGTCGCAACCGGCGGCAAACTCAACCGTGGCGGGCCTCTGAACACATACGCACCCGTGTTCTGATCGATTTCGTTGGCCAAGGAGGGCAAGATGGCTCGGATTGCATGCTCAGCCCACTGGCGGAATCGCTGGTTTGCGTCACTCCAAGTTTTAGGATCCGACAAAAGCCAACGTCCGATCGACTGCGGCACTACGCGCAGCGCCCCGTATTCGTGCACAAGCGTGCGTGGGCTGCGCAGCGTCATAGCGGTTGAAAGGTCGAAATTGGTCGACTCCAGTGGAACGAACCGAACCTCCTCGGTGGCGATGGCAGTGTCGAGCCCCACTACGATGACAGTTTTTGCGAGCGCGGAGCCGGCGAGCCAATCGCCAAACCCCGATGCCGTCAGCAGTAGGATTTCGTCTGCCCCGAGCTTGGGTTTTTGCGCGGAAATGCGATAGGGGCCAAAGTCATCGGCAATGTCGTCGTGCTCGGTCTCCGAGCCAGCC